>PKCL01000125.1 GCA_002862165.1 Planctomycetaceae bacterium | reverse complement strand
TAGCGGTTTATTGCAACCACTGCAAACAGTCGGGGCGACATGATTCGAACATGCGACCTCTTGGTCCCAAACCAAGCGCTCTACCAGGCTGAGCTACGCCCCGAATGTGGCTTCTCACGAAAACCGTCTAAGAAGTCTCAGCAAGTATAGCTAAGACTCACAAAAGGCAGAGTAGTAAAGAGAAAACCCGGAAACAAGCCACGTTTTTAGTCTGTAAGAAAGGCCAGCAGGCGTTCGAATTCCTCTGGACTACCAAACGGAATGACAATTCTCCCTATCCCTTTACTATTAGCATGAATCACAACTTTTGTGCCAACAGCCCTCCGAAGCTCATTTTCAAGTGAGACAATCTGGCTCGATCGCCGTGAAGCTGGACGCCCGGGCTTTCTTTTCGGCGTTGATGAGCCAATCGGTTGCGCTTCCGTCGTAGAAGAAGTTGGAGACGTAGATAGTTCCTCAACTTCATCGGCCCGAAGTATTTCTTGAACTTCACCTTCAACCGCGCGAACTGAAAGTCCTTGGGCAACAACCTTTTCAGCAAGTGTTATTTGTTCATGTTCATCGCCCAGTGGTAAAAGAGCCCTGGCGTGCCCCATTGAAATTTTGCTGCCACGAAGTTTTTGCTGAACAACTTCTGGTAATTCGAGTAAACGAATTAAGTTGGCGACAGTTGATCGATCGACCGACAGCCTTTTTGCAAGTTCTTCTTGAGTGCCACCCCATGTTGAAAGGTACTGCTTAAAACTGGTTGCTTTTTCAAGAGGGTCAAGATCACGACGTTGGAGATTTTCGACAATTGCAATTTCTGACATTTGCCGGTCGTCAACTTCCAGGAGACGTACCGGAACATTTTCCCACCCTAATCGACGTGCTGCTGCCAGGCGGCGCTGTCCTGCAATTAATTGAAAGCGATCATTTTTCGAACGCACAACAATTGGTTGAACAAGCCCATGCTCTTTCAGACTGTTTGCTAATTCGATGAGATCATCAACGGACATTTCACTTCGTGGCTGCCACGGATTTGGATCAATCGCCGCGGTTGAAATTTCACTGGCAGGTACTGCGGCAGCAGCCTGCTCGAGATCTTCAGCCTTATGCAGAATGAGTTGTGCAGCAGCTGATCGTGTTCGATCAGAGTTTTCAGGCTGAGTTGCTAATGCTCCAGTACCATCAGTTGGTGGTATTGACTGATCCATGCCAGCTCTGCCGAGCAGTGCTTCCAGACCTCGCCCAAGCCGTCGTTCCTTATTCACAGTCGCGTACCTCCATGCACAATTCTGTATACGCCCGTGCTCCCAAAGAACGTGGTGCGTAGTCGAGCACGCTTAATGCGTGACTCGGTGCCTCCGACACCGCGACGTCCCGCGGGATCACCGTGTCGAAAACAATCTCTCCAAAAAAATCTCGAACCTCTCGCTCAACCTCTGTTGTAAGTTCGAGGTCGGCGTCATGCATCGTCAGCACAATTCCACTAAATGAAAGTCGGCCAGGCTGATCAGCCATAACATCTCGAATCACCTCGATCATCTGCGTCAGACCTTCCAGTGCAAAGTATTCACATTGAATTGGCATGAGTACTTCAGTTGAACCGGCAAGTGCCGTCCGGGTGAGTTCCCCCAAAGAAGGGGGGCAGTCGATAAGGCAGTAGTCCCATGCATTGAGCCCACATGAAAGATGATTTGAAAGAACCATTGAACCATTTCGAGCCTGTTCTGCTAATCGCTCAACATCACGGACGCTTCGACTACCAGGAAGTAATGAAAGGTTTGTGACAGCTGTGCTCATAACGGTTTCACTCAGCGCGGTTTCCGAGACCAGCGGATGCGTTTCAGCAGGGGTGCCGCCTAGACCAGTGGTTGCATTGCATTGGGGATCAAGGTCAACCAGCAGTGTCCGCCTGCCAGATTTGGCAAGTCCTGCTGCGACGTTTGAGGCAGTCGTTGTTTTCCCGACGCCACCCTTTTGATTTGCAACACACACAATCCGGCCCATCCGCGTATTCCTATAAATGATTTCGTAACGCACAACTCGTGCTCTCGGTGTATCGGCACGAACCGGTGGGGTCGTCATCATCGGACTCTGGTGGGCGGTGTTTCACGTGAAACCGAACAACTTTGCGCAGACTACTAGCCTTGCCTGTTTCACGTGAAACGACCTTTCATGATGAGAAGATCAGAAAACCAGAGTCATGATTGGATCGTGAGATAGGCAACTGAATCGCCGAATTATTTACATGTTACTGAAATGCTCGATGTATGGAATTCAGTCGAAAGTGAGTTCAATATGTACTTCAGGTTCTTGATTGCTTTGAGAGTCACAGTAAGGGAGTGCCGCTGGTTGAGGATGCTCGCAGGTCTTCAGCACAAGTAAGCTCTTTTCTCCATGGTTTGCAAGAAACGCTCTCGACGTAGTGCCTGCAGGTTCAAGCAGCCTGTTTTTGGAACCGTCGACGAAATCAGTCTTCACAAGATTTTGAAAAGATCAAGAATGAACACTTGGGTGATCAGCGATGAAATCCTATGAAAAGTTCCTGTTGATTGGAGGTGTTCACGAGCGCCAGTTGAGTGCAAGCAGAAAAAAATATGCTCCGGAAAGCATTCTCGGTGGCTGGAAAAAGTAGGGAATAAAAGTAGTTCTTTGAGCATCAGCAACGAACTCTCCCGCTCTCATCCTGCTGGTATTAAATGAAGGTATGGCAATCACCTTGCTGGACATTTTCGTCCGTAGGTCATCGACGCTCTTAGCCCATGCAACGGTTTTGAAATGCAGTTACACATGATCAGGTGCATGGTGTGCAAGTCACCAGTGGTTCCTTACAAAACGAATCAACAACCGTAATCGATCAATGTTGTTTTGGTGAGTTGTAAATATCAGGGAACGTAGTTGCAGGACCGTTATGAGAAAAAAAATCCCGTACCGGTGAATTCATTACCGGTGAATGAAGATCTCTCGCACCGGTGGAGCT
>PKCL01000492.1 GCA_002862165.1 Planctomycetaceae bacterium | reverse complement strand
AGTAATCTCATCGAGTACTACAGACGCGAGTGTCGTGTTCGGGTCAGAAAATGAATGAACTGAAACCTCGCCTGCAGAAACACCGACGAGATACCCTTCAATGTGTACTGCTCGATTAATTCGTGATGCGTGATCTACGACACCAAGACTGCTGATACCACTCTCCGTATCAAACGAGAGTACCTCAAGGTATTGGGGAGGTACCTTCCAGCCGGATCCTCTCACAGCATTTGAAACAGGCCGGATGGAATCCTCGAAGCGAGGTTCTGGAAAAATAATTGGAAGACTCGTATTTCTGTCCCAGTTCGCATGCCCTCTCGCTTGAACTGGAACCGTCATTACACCCTGCTCTGGGAAAAAGCCCAGAGCTAAATGGTCACCATCACCGCGCAGCCTACGGTTTCCGGTGATCTCCGTGCTACTGCCACTGTCTCGCGTAAGTGCATGCCGATGCAAAAGTAATGGATTTACTGGATCAGAAACATCAAAGATTGACACCTGAAGCCCTTGCATGCGTCCCGTCTCTTCGTCTGCATCTGAACCTATCGTTAGCAGGTAATTTTCATCGATTGGCTGAATGTAATCCGAAAAGCCAGAAACGTGAAGTTCACCGAGCAATACTGGATTGGTTGGAGAATAAAGATCAACGACAAACAGCGGGTCTGTCTGTCGGAATGTGACAAAGTACGCACGACTATCTACGAACCGTACTGAGTAAAGATTTTCATTTGAGGCAAGACCACGGAGGGCTCCAACCTCCACCAAACTATCACCCTGGTGTTCAAGTACGACAACACCGCTCCCCTCACCCCATGTTTCCACAACGATACGCAAGAAGTCCTCTTGCTCATCGGCTGCAAATTGATTGAGAACATTGCCACGAAAGCTTCCCTGAGCAGCAAGTGAAACAACTGGTGCTCCACTTTCATTCAAACTAAATGTAACTTTTGTGACGTCAGTAACTTGTTGGCTCCATGGCAGAATACTGACATCACCCCATGAGAATCCAGCATATTCATCAAAGACATACATATTGTCAGCAGTCGCAAAGAGTTGAGTCGAACCCTTTGTGAAAAAGCCAACTGTCACGGCAGGCTGAGATTCTGATCTTGTAACATCAATCGATGTCACTGTTGTCAGCTGTTGGTAAGCACCCGCCTGAGGAACATCAATCACTGTTGGAGAAGCAAGCACAGCCACATTCAGTGGATTACCACTCGCATCAACTTGATAGACCTGCGGTGTCATCAATTCAACCAGCCGCTGTCGCACTCGGAGTGAATATGCTTCAGCTGTTTCATGCATCCCAGCAGGCTTTTGCGGACCTCTCGTAGAGGACCAATGTTCACGAAAACCAAGTGCTGATATAGCGCGGTGAGATTGAATTCCGTAAGGACTTTTTGGCCCAACCATTCCATCATGACTTGATGCGCTGGCAATAATATTGGGCGGTGGTAGGTCCATATGATGGTCAAGCACAAGCCGCAACTGCCCATTAACCATTCGTGAACTGGCAAGTAATCCGTCAATTGTTAATCGCTGAACGATTGACACGTCTGCTGCGTCACTGACATCAAGGACTACGATTCCAGTTTGTGGTCGTCCGAACACCGGTGGCAAACTTCCCCACCGAGTAGCTGATAATTGGGTACTCGTCGTATTGGCCTGTCGCTGTGAAACGATAGTCAGCGTATCACCGTATAAATACATACCAACGGTCTGACCTAAGGTCTCAACAGTAACCTGATCAAGTAATTCAGGCGACGCCTCAGAAAAACCGCGGACAATCGAGAGTTTGTCATGTGCAAGCGTGTAGAGCGTATCGTTCTCTACTTCCACAAAATCAGCCTCGTCCACTCCTTGTATTTGGGTTCGGGTCGAGGATGAATTGTCGTCTACTGTCGTATTTGGATGACCAATTTCACCTCTGCCATGAGTTATCACCACATCATTGACTTCTTGCAAGCCGATCCACGGATTCTGGAATGCTGGCTTTCCAAGTACATGCTGCCATTGTTGCACTGACTGTTCGACAAGCCAGTCGGCATATAAATCAGCAGATGAAAACGTTTCGGACTCAGAGCCAATCGCATGCGCACGTGTTATAGATACTGATTCAGTATCAGATGATGTCATGCCATCAGGAGTAGAGGTGTCACCTGTGAGCATTTTCCTAGGCTCAAGCTGCTCTGGCAACAAAACAGCACCAAAGCACAGGCAAGAATGATTCGCTCGATGTCGGAGATATCGAGCAAACTTACAGAGCCAATTAACGAGGGGCATGGTATTCCCTTTGCGAAAAGCACACAAACGTAAAAATTTTCTGATGTCGTGAAGGCAACGTTTCGCTGTCCTCACAATTTCCACTTTCGGATGCCCCCTAAACCTTTACGAAAATGCTCCTTTTTTTAAGTAGTGATGCGACGGTTGTTTGATTCGGTCATCCACAATGCAAGAATTTTTATTGAACTATTATGCATGCATTTTGAGCTGGTTTATCTTTGAGTTGGTGCGGGCGTTGTAGCCATTCTTAGCTGTGCTTCTGATGCAACCACATAGGGTCGCTTGTACTCTGGCATATATCCTTTTGCCCCGCGGACCGTAACTTGCTGGCCAACCATCGGAGCTAAATTCACACTCGCTGACGGGGTCACGAATGCCAGCACATTATTATTGATGTCGACAATTGCCCATCGAGGTGCATCCGGCCTGCGGGATACCACCGTAGCAAGACGTCCATTTGTTTCAACATAATCGGGAGGCGTCCAGGTGTTCTGGCCATCCGCCGGTTTCCCTCCCATCATCACACCAGGTCGGACAGGCCTGCTGCCGATGCCACCAAGGCTTGACCATAAGGAACCTATACGTAAAGGCGATGGCTCCACTTTATCACGAGCAGCAAGAGCTTGATGCCGTCCTTGAATCGTTTCAAATCGTGCCAACCTCGCATCAATTGCCTCAGCACGAA
>PKCL01000307.1 GCA_002862165.1 Planctomycetaceae bacterium | reverse complement strand
TAATTTATTCTGCAGATTACTCTGCGGTACCGAACTCAGTAGTTTGCGTAAAACAAGTGGACCCACAACTGTCGCCACAAAGAAAACGCAACCAGCAATAAAGAGTGGGCCCTGGTATGGTTTCTGGTTAGGGCCAATCTTCCCCTCAAGGTTTAAAAAAACAACGCCAAGATAGATTACAGCCAAAATTGCCAACGCGGGCAGAACAAGTTGAAGACTCCTACACCTGTCTGAATTGTGTTGAATCGTTTCATCGGAGAGATACAAGTGAGGACAACTCCTGCTCAGTAGAATCTTATTTCTTCATTCCACCGTACAACGTAAACAACTGGACTTCATAAAACCTTTTAACAAGATATATTTTTTTCAATTACGTACTATCTGAGCCCTCTGTTCCCTGTGATTCTTCGTACAAATCTCTGTGTGGGTAGTGTATCTGAGGATTTTCATGAAGCGCTTCCCTTGCGTCTTGAGTTAAATCACGAACGCTCCCAAGATAGAGTGGGCCACGGTGCCTGGCTAAGCGAGTCGCGACTTGGAGGGGTAGTGTGAGAAGGCCATTCAAAAAAAGGATTCCTCTATACTGAGCGAGGACACCAGCGACAGTGGGCGTAATAGACGTTAGCCCATTGAGCTGCAGGACACCACGATGCGCCTTCACCAGATGTGTTGCCTGCTCTACTCGCAGGACGGTCAGAATGTTTGTGTTACGAGGAACCCCAGTCTTTGACCCGCGTCCAGCAAGAAAAAACCACCAAGGCCCTGAACCGTCTGATGACATCGCCTCACCCCCAGAAACTTTGCGGTAGAACGAATATGCTTAGATGCACGCTTGTTTGTTCAATGCTGAACATCTCCCCCACCATTTCCTCACAAAATTCTAACAAAAGAACTGCTTTCAAGCAAAAAAGCTATTGGCTCTTATGAACCATTGTGAGGCTCAGACCGCACATTGAAAGAGATAAACACCTGAAAACTGGGTGTAGCTGGATTGAATCCTTGGCTTCGTCATACCTTTACGGTTTTTGACTGACTTGCCTGACTACTCCTCATGACGTGTTCGACAGATTCGTGGGCAGTTTCGTTCGGCCTCCGGGCACACTGCTTGCGATCTCACCTTTCAATGACCTATGGTTTTGGAATGAACGATTCGACTTTAGTTCAAAATATCGGCGAGTACATCGCGGCCGGGGATACAAAGGCCGCATTACGAGTCATCGGCCGGGAATTTCATTCCCGGTGTTGGTCGCTTGGCACGAGTAGTAATTACTCCGTGATCACTCATAGAAACCCGATAGAATTGTTGATTACGGCGAGTGGAAAAGACAAATCTTCACTCACAGAGAAAGATTTTGTATCCGTGGATGCGGCAGGAAATCTACTCGATATTGAACAGTCCGCTGGCAGAAAGTCATCTGCAGAAACGCTTCTCCATTGTTTGATTGCTGAATGCATTACCGACGCGGGGGCTATTCTTCATACCCACTCTGTCTGGGGTACCATCTTGTCTCGTAACCTACTGGAGCCCGACCAATCTTTCGGCGTCCTCGGAATTGAAGGCTACGAAATGCTGAAGGGTCTCGAAGGTGTTCAAACACACGATACTATGATTGAGGTTCCTGTTTTCCGAAACAGCCAAGACATGGCTGAATTGTCTGAGCGAATACGTGACGTATTGCAACCGTCCAGTGCTACCCACTCCAAGCGACTGCCACTCCATGGATTTCTACTCGCGGGACATGGACTCTACACGTGGGGGAAGTCACTAGCAGAAGCGCGTCGTCACATCGAAATATTTGAATTTCTTTTCGAGGTCACAGTGCAGCAAAAGCTTTTATCGCTGTGCCCCTAACATTCTTCTATGACACAAATATTCAAGAGAGAACAGGAGTCGTTCCATGGCCATTGTCACCATTCCAGCTGAGGCAAGACAGATTAAAGATGTGCTCGAAATACAAAAGTTTCTAGGCAGGCACAATATCGAGTACGACATTTGGCCTCTAGAAGACCGAGTGAATCCAGAAGCGCCCGCCGAAGATATTCTGACCGCATATAAGCCCGAGATTGATGTCCTCAAAGAGAAAGGCGGATTTGTCACCGCTGACGTGATTGATGTCTACCCCGATACTCCAAATCTCGACGACATGCTCAATAAATTTAATAAAGAGCACACCCACACTGAAGACGAGGTCCGCTTCATCCTGCAGGGTAGTGGTGTGTTTCATATCAATCCTGTTGAGAGTCCAGTGTTTGGAATAGAGGTGTGGAGTGGTGACATGATCAGTGTGCCGCTTGGCACTCGACATTGGTTTGACTTATGTAAACAACGACGAATTCGAGCAATTCGTCTCTTTCAAGACAAAACGGGCTGGACACCACACTATCTTGAAAATGCGGTTCATGACGGCTACGAACCACTATGCCTCGGACCGGAATATCTCAAGAGTGCGCCCGGAGTAACATCGTGATTATTTTTTCGGGGCAGGCCATCCTTCTTGATGTTGAGGGTACAACTTCATCCATTGATTTTGTTTATGACGTGCTTTTTGCCTACGCGAAGAAAAATATCGCTACATACCTTCAGTCGCATGCCGACGACCACGTGGTCTATGACACTGCACGGTCTCTTAGCCAGGAGGCAGGCATCGATGCCGATATCCGTGATGCAAAAGGTTGCAGTCGTGTGGTGCTTGCTGCTATTGACCTGATGAATAAAGATGTCAAGTCCACACCACTCAAGGCTCTTCAAGGGAGGATCTGGAAATCTGGATTTCAGTCAGGCCAACTTGTTTCACACATTTTTGATGATGTTCCCCAATCCCTTGCAAAGTGGAGCAGTTCGGGGATTGATATTCGTATTTATTCTTCTGGATCTATCGAGGCACAAAAGCTTTTTTTCGGTCATACCACCGCTGGTGACTTAACCCATCATCTGCGCGGTCATTACGACACTACAACGGGGCCAAAACGTGAAACA
>PKCL01000001.1 GCA_002862165.1 Planctomycetaceae bacterium | reverse complement strand
TACCTAAAAGCCCAAAGCAAGAAACTATCATAAGTTATTTACACTTACACTATCCATTGCAATCGCAAGCAAGCTGTACAATGTACCGTACCTACCGCCGGACCGCCGGTAGAGAACAGAGAACAGAGAATAGCGCACCAAACGCACAACTATTATCTATTCTGATACCTAGATCGCAAACAACACAACACAACACAACACAACAGCTGCGTGTGAAATAAATATCATTTGAAACTGACCATGACGGACAACCAAACTGATTTAGCCGAGCTCTTTAGAAAAATCATTAAGTCCGACACTGTGGAGGAACTTCGTCAGGTATGTGAGGAATATGAAGAAATGAAAGAGTCTATTCCGGAAAACTGGAAGGAAATTACGATTGAAGCAATTGAGACAGCAAAGAAGACAGCTGGGATATTCTATGCTCGAATTGATGAACTCTTCATCAGTGAAAGTGAAAGCGTCAACAAGCTAAAACTACTTAAAGAAACTGCAGAAACGAAAGCTCTCTACAAAGGTTGTTGTCGTCCGTGTCCGTCAATCAACGTCAACACAAGGAAGCGAAAAAATGTAGAAATGAAGTGTAAGACTGGAAATACAGCTGGCACTACTGGCGTTACTGGCACAAATGATGTTTACAAGATCACCTTGGATGCTGCAGAAAGAGACAATGCTGATGTGGTATCCAGCAAAAGTAAAACTACTTTTCAAACTAATGTAAGAAACACAATTTGGCCTACAATGGTCTTCGGAGATAAAGCAAAGGACTCCGATGAAGTTGCACATCTTGTGCCACGCTCAAACAAGAATGCAGAATCTTACTGGTTTGTTGCAGAGTTCTTGTTTGGATGTTCAGATGTCGATGTCGATGTGGATGCAGAGCAGTGGAAAAAGATCCAACGCCTGTTACATGGGTCAAAAAATCAGCATGGCACTAATAGAGTTGGTAATTCGGGCATCAAGCATATGGTGACTAATAAGGTCCTCCTGAGTTCTCAAGGACTATATTTTGATTCGAAGCCCTCTGTGATCATTGTGCCAATCTTAAGTCGTAGTGACGCCATTGGTTGGAAGGGCGATGGTTACAATGCCATTGCATTGATAGACGCTTACGATTCTATAGTTGAAGATTCCAAATCATCCATAGAAAATGTTTGTGAAGTCACGCGATTCAAACATGGCAGCAATGAGGAGGCAACAAAAGATGAGGTGATAACAGCACACGAATTGTTATGCGAATACATTCGTGCCATTGCTTATGCCCAGAACTTTAGAATGCCCGAACTATGTGAATTTAAATTATCTCCAGAGGGGGAGATGTTTTTTCCAAAGCTCCATGACAATGTTGAAAACCTCAAAGTTCGGAAAATAACATTCCATAGCTATGATAGCGGAGAAGGCCATCCCGCCCCAGATCCGCTATTATTGGTAACCAAAGCAATCGCCAATCTCCAAAAACGTAACGGTTTCAAAATTGTAGCCGCAGCGGAGCCAAAGGATGACTATCTTCCGAGTGAGCAGAGCATTCAAGCGGAAGAGGAGTATTTGATAGAACGAGAACGAGCGCAAAATACGAAGTTTCGTAATCCAATTGGCTTCGACATTATTGTAGATGCACACTGAGGATACATACAGCCACGTTGAGTGTAGGCATGAATAATATGTTTCTAGTTTTAGTTTATTTGAACATGAACATTTATATATCAGTGAAGTGATACGCGTATGGCTGCATATATATTCAACCCACTTCTATCGTTTCCATTTTAAAGTCGTCTATCTAGCTAGCAATGTGGCACTTTGTGAATCAGGTTTAGAAATGACAGTTATTTCCTTGCTGATATTGGTGATTTGTCTTGCCAGCCAGTACGGAGTTGAGTTGTTGTTACTTGATGCTATTTCCAAGCAACATTCCCTTACGTACACTGACACTGATTGCCAACACTATGTGGCTATATAAACGTATATAAACGTATTTGACTTGTTAAAGGCCTATACCGTTGGGATATCACTATCCCTCCGATCGCCGAAGCACCAACTACCTAATACAGTAACTAAACTAAACAACATAATTACCCCTTACGACCTTGATGCCCGTATCGTTGGCACTGTTATAACAACCTTTTAAAGTCCAAAGGATTTACCTACCCGCAAAGACATCTACAGATATGTCTCATCAGATCCAGAAGATCAAGAGCCTGAGGCAAGGAGAGAAGGCCCTACGCGACAACGTCCCAATTCGATTCAATGAATGGCATACATATCCAACCTACCGAAGACGGCAACGGTGAAGTTTACTGTGCTCACCAATAACCACGGTGTGGGAGCCAGTAACCGCCAAAAGGAAACCTCACACGGATCACAAATGGGCCTTAGGCTTGACCGTATCGAGGATAATCCAGAGTCCGTTATCGAGACCTGGCAGAGTATCAGAAATGAACTCATGCCGCAAATGGCCGATGTGGACGCAGTATCCGCAGTGGAGCTCTTTGGAGCCCACTTGACCGGAGCAGCTACCCGTGAGTTCGTGCAGATCTTATTTGACTGCGCTGGAGAATTCTATGTGGCTATTGACGAATCGTTCAACGAACGATACGCGAAATGGACCATCACGGACAAAGCTAACTCCGTGCTCAAAGGAGCTGCTTTTGATGCATTAAATGCAGAAGAAACAACTTGCGCCGAGGCGATCAAGAAACGGTCAGCCAAGAACGACGCCAGGATGGACGGTAGTAGAAAGAATAAACCGGTGTCGGCATACTCATGGAGTTTCCCACCGGAACCATTCAAACCGCCACCTGAGAAACCAACCAAAGGCCAGTTCTTCAACTGGGGCGTTACTGGCACAGAGCCTTTGATCCAATGCGCTTGGCTCCGCAGTCATAGACATGGCTGGGAGTACATGCCGCGTTTCTTTGATCTTGTCTTCAAGGAAGTGCAAGTTCTCGCATTCAAATCCTTCGGGAAGAATTTCGGGCGTCAAC
>PKCL01000381.1 GCA_002862165.1 Planctomycetaceae bacterium | reverse complement strand
CGGTCTGTCTCTCGTGCACTTGAGCGTATTCAGGGGCCAATCCGGATGCTCCTCGAAGAGTCTCGAACAAAAGCCAGACTTCTCATTGCCAAACGACAAGGCACAGCCAGCGGCAGAGCTGGAAGCAGCGTGCTGTCTCGGGGCCGTCGATACTCAGGGATTGGTGGAACAGCCCCACAGCCAAGTTTGCAAGGCCCAAAACAGCTGCCGCCAGCCGCCACGGCAAAACCAGAATCTAGCCCAGAACCTGTGACACCATCGGCTGCAGACTTGCTTACGCAGGCTCCGCCAGAGGCTGTAAAAAGTGAATCTCCTCAACAACTGGACGAGGAATCAGCAATGACATCTCCTACAGAAAGCCAGAAAAACAAAAGTCTTCTTGACGACCCATTTGGTGATGACCCGTTTGCAGACAAGCCACGAAGAACAGATCCCTTGCCCACAGACGCAAAACTCGATGTGGATACTGAAACGATGTCTGCATCAGATTCTGATGACCCATTTAACTTTGCTCCCAGAAAACCTACCGGTAGTAGTACGCAGCGTGATCAGATTGAAATGCAAAACGAGATGCTCGATGCAGAATCAACAAATTCACGCGACCAGCGTGAAGCAATGAACGAACGAGATGCTGCTGCTGGTGACTAATACCACACGACAGCATCGACTTTCAGTCCTGGCTACGGAATATCATGATGTGCTTCGACCATCAGTCGCTGCATGTTTTGGACGATCTCAGGATGCTGTGACGCGACATCATGGTGCTCGCTAAGGTCATCGTCCAGATTATAGAGTTCAAAGGCACCGGTTGAGCCTTTCTTCCAATTACGAACAACCCCTTTCCAACGCCCAACTCGGATGGCCTGATCTCGCTTCACCGCCTGAGGGTGCTCCCAGTAGAGATACTCATGTTCTTTTTGAAGATTCTTGCGACCAACAAGAGTTGGCAGAAACGACACACCGGTCGACTGGGAAGGGCTTGGTTGGCGCGCCAGTTCAGCCATAGTCGGCAGGATATCCCAGAAAGCACTAATGTGGTTGCTTTGTGAACCTGGAGCAACAGTGCCAACCCAGCGAGCAAGCAGTGGCGAGCGAATGCCGCCTTCGTAGAGATCTCGTTTAATTCCCTTGAGCGGTCCTGTGGAATTCCAGAATTCTGGTGAGTGTCCACCTTCACGATGGGCACCGTTATCACTACAGAAAAGCACAAGTGTGTTGTCTTCAATATTTTCCCGGCGTAACACCTCAAGAAGCTCACCAACCTGATCATCAAGGTGTTCAATCATTGCTGCAAAGCCAGCAATCGGGTTTTTTACATCGGGGCAGAGGTCATCAGAGCCGGCTGTATATTTCCCTACATTGTCATCAAACTCCGGAAATTTCTTCCTCCATTTCTCGTGAAGGTCTTTCGGCGCATGCATAGCAGCGTGCGGAATGGCTGTTGGTACATAACAGAAGAATGGCTTCCCAGCTTTTGCTTCATGACGAATAAAAGAAAAAGCATCCGCCATGATCAGATCATGAACATACGTTCCAGGCTCAAGTTTTTGTTCTCTGCCGTCACGAACAATGCTGGTGGGGTAGTAGGTATGAGCAATGCGCTGACTCTTCCAGCCACTAAAATGATCAAAACCGTGGGTTAGTGGATTAGGGCGACCGTGTTCAGTCGTAACGCCAAGCCCCCATTTACCAAAAGCACCCGTCGCATACCCAGCATTTTTAAATAGTCTGGGGAGCGTTGTCATTGATGGGTCAAGTGCTGCAATGACACTCTCATCACCATTGCCACGGCAATGCACTCGCCCCGGGTGCTGCCCAGTCATCAGACAGGCTCGCGACGGCGAGCAGACTGTGTTTCCAGAATAGAAATCTGTGAATTTCATGCCCTCACCAGCAAGGCGATCAATATTGGGAGTCTCCAGTTTCTTTTGGCCGTAGCACGACAAGTCCCCGTACCCAAGATCATCCGCTACAAGAAGCACGACGTTCGGTTTATTATCTGCAGCAAACGCCATGGATAAGCCAAATACACAAAACACAGCACACGCAACGCTGCAAAGCATTGATGGATAGCTCGCGGACACATATTTTTTATATGACATGTGGTCTTATCTCCTTAGACTAATCGTTCGCAGATTCGCATATTCGGTCATACTCTTTATACGGCCAAACCTTTACAAACAAATTGGCTATCCCTGGCAACTCTGTCACCATGTGGCCTGACACTCACCCCAAGGTTTCTTGATGCTACATCATTCTTTCTTTTATGGCATAGCTTTGTCTACCGTCTTCTTGACAATGAGCCCTGCATGGTCAGAAGACATTGTCCACGTATTTATTCTTTCAGGCCAATCCAACATGGTCGGGGCAGGGGAGGTACCGTCTCAACTATCGCGCAACGATGGGAGAGGATCACTTGAGTGGCTGACGAAAAATCCTGTCACGGCACCTCACTATCGACACCTCCGTAATGATGATGGCAGCTGGAAACAACGTGATGACGTTCAGATTTGTTTCTTTGATAAATGTGGACCACTTCAGCCAGGCTATGGGAGCAACCAGAACAAGATTGGCCCAGAACTTGGCTTCGGTTGTTGCATCGGTGATGCTCTCGACGAACCGGTTCTGTTCATAAAAATTGCCTGGGGTGGAAAGAGTCTTGCTGAAGATTTCCGTCCACCGAGTCTCGAAGGAAAAACGGGGCTCTACTACACCAAACTTCTCGAACAAATAAATAATGTCCTTCGTCAATCCGACCAACTCTTTCCGCAATTCAAAGGACGCACATTCCTACTCAAAGGCTTTGGATGGCATCAAGGATGGAACGACCGCATCAATCAATCGTTTAACGATACGTATGAACACAATATGATTCAATTCATTCAAGATGTTCGGCGAGACCTGAAGGAACCTGCACTTTCTTTTGTTATTGCAGAAACCGGAATGAGTGGACCGGAAGAAAAACACTCTCGCGCACTGTCACTG
>PKCL01000283.1 GCA_002862165.1 Planctomycetaceae bacterium | reverse complement strand
CGGGTTTCAAGATTAGGCCCGGTGACTGCAACATAGACGCCGCGGTGGGCAACAAAGTTCTTTTGGCGAGCTACTTCCAGTGCACGATCAATAAGCGGGAAGGCATACGGCTCTGACATGTCTGGGAATCGCGGGCCGAGTCGATCGTCATTTATACCTACGAGAGGATTGTCATGCATTAAATTGATGTGATCATCAATAACCATGATGTCACCGGCGCTGTAGTGTGGATTCAGTCCACCACATGCATTTGTGACAATGAGCAGTTCAGCGCCGAGGTGATGCAGGACTCGTACCGGGAGCGTGATCTGCGATGCTGGATATCCCTCGTATGAATGCATCCGGCCCTCAAGAATCATGACCGGCACACCGTCAAGGAGACCGCACACCAGTTGGCCGGCGTGCCCGTGTGCTGTTGAACGAGCAAAGTGTGGGATCTCCTCATAGGGGATTTTAACGTGATCCGTGACACCTTGCGTGGCATTGCCAAGCCCACTTCCGAGAATGATTCCAACCTTGGGCTGATGGGGCCAACGAGTCTGAATAGCTTCGCACGCGGCTGTGATATGGTCATACTGCTCTAACATTCTTCGCTACTTCTCCTCATTCATGACCTTGAGACGCTACTGGTCTGTGCTCGACGAGATGGTCAGTCTTCGTCGAGAAGATTTTGAAAGTCAGGATGGTTTCTTAGGGAATCAAGGTCGGGATCAACCTCGAGATGCCGAAGGTCATCATACCCAAGAAGAATTGCCTGCGAGAGGCCACGAATCGCCTCTTGCGGACAGCCAGCCCGAGCCAGAGAACACGCCAAATTATAATGAGCTATCGCATCCGTCGGCAAAAGGCTAACAACATGCCGGTCAAGCGCGACCGCTCTTTCGAGAAGGCCTTTTTTTGCAACTAGCTCTGCCAGTACACGCGTGACTTCGACGGATGTCTCGTCACGGGAGAAAAGCTCTTCGAAAAATTCAATGTCAAAATCAAGTTGTGACAAGAAGCCAAACCATTGATTATTCTTAAGTGGTGCATTTTCATGCTGAGAAGCGTTTGTCTTGTTCATGGCTGACTCCGAACGTGAACGGCCGCCTTACTACTTTTTGCCACCAGGTGACTTACTTGGTGGAGGTGCTTCTGGACGAAGGTCGTCAGGATGCTCCCAATCAGGATCACTTTCTTCTTCCTGAAAGTCATCATCAAATTCGTCATCGAAATCATCGAAGTTAGAATCTTCATCGGCAAGTGGGTCGCCTGAATCCAGATTGTCATCGTCACCCACGTCGAGATCATCTTCAGTTGATTCCTCGTTGTTCATGATCTGAATTGGCCGAATATCACCGATAGATGGAATAGATATTACTTCTGCCAGTTCTGGAAATAGAGAAATCATTCGCTTTTTTGTTCCCCAAAGAGAGTGGACAGCTAGTTGTTGGTCGTTAGGTTGCAACATTGACAAAATCCCGAGGGGAAAAGGAAGCGTTTCAAGGCTCCGCAAACGGCCTTTCTGAATAAGCAAAATATACATCCTAGGGCAGATAGGGAAGGGGAGTCTCTGTCTACGTGTGATAGTCGGCATTGAGACGGACGTATTCTGCCGTCAGATCACTGGTGTAAAACCGAATTTCACCCAGCCCATCACCCAGATCGATTTCAACGAGGGTCTCCCGGTTCTCACGGATTGATTGTGATGCTTTTTCTGCATCAAAATGAACAGGTGAGGCGTTTTTAAACAACTCGATACCGTTCACACGGAGGGTCAGACGGGCAGGATCGAACGAGACCCCGGCGTATCCGGCAGCAGAAACGATACGGCCCCAGTTTGGATCAGCACCAGCTATGGCCGTCTTGACCAGTGGGCTGTCAGCAACTGCTCTGGCTACCCGCCGGGCGTCTTCCCGGCTTTCCGCGCCACTTACCTCAATCCGTATGACGTGCGTGGCACCTTCTCCGTCATCCGCGATTTCATGTGCGAGAGCATCGCAGGTTTGCTTCAAAGCGGACTCAAATGCTTCGAGGTCTTTCCCTGCCAATGGTTCTTCCCCTGCTGCCCCATTAGCAAGGAGTAAAACGGTGTCATTGGTACTCATGTGTCCATCAACACTGACACAATTAAACGTGAGATCTGCTGTCTGAAGGAGGAGGCGTTGTGCGTCGTCTGGTGTAATTGCAGCGTCGGTGATGATTAGACCGAGCATAGTTGCGAGTTTAGGTCCAATCATGGCTGCACCCTTTGCCATGCCAAGCATCTGATAGGTCTCACCGTCTGGGGTTTTTCCAAATGCCGTTCCGGTGAGTTTTGGACGAGTATCAGTTGTCATGAATCCGCGTGCCGCACGGAGAATACTTTCATCATTGTCGGCTAGTTGGTCAGCCACGGTACGGATTCCGTTTTCAATTATTTCCATTGGAAGAAACTCACCGATGATCCCTGTCGACATGACAAGGACGCTGCTTTCTAGTCCTCCAATTGCCTCGGCTGTAACGTGTGCCATGGCAGCAGTATCAGTGTCACCTTGTGTTCCTGTACAAGCGTTTGCATTTCCCGAATTGACGATGATGCCGCGGAACCCAGTGCCTGGTGTTCGGGCTCGATCAAAAGCAACAGGGGCAGCAAAGACACAATTTTGCGTGTAGACACCGGCTGCCGTCGCTGGTCTGTCGGAGACTATCAGAGAGATATCTTCTCGGGCTGGATTTCGCTTCAGACCCGCATGCAGGCCGGATACGCAAAATCCCTTCGGGAGCGGAGGTATTGGGCCGCGGAGTGGTGTTTCAGCAGGAGCCATCAGCAGTTGGTGAATAGAGGTTTGTGGAGGTTAAAGCAAACCTGTTGTTTCAGGCAGGTTATGCATGCAATTTAAGTTTTGTACGGCAGCACCTGCGGCACCTTTGACGAGGTTATCTAGACAGGAAATCATAATGAATCGACCTCGCACGAGTCGTACAGTCAGGTCACAAAAGTTTGTATCAACCGTGTCTTTCGTTCCCGGTAAGTGATC
>PKCL01000414.1 GCA_002862165.1 Planctomycetaceae bacterium | reverse complement strand
TGTGCTCCCAGATGCGTGCTCCCAGATTCGTGCTCCCAGATCTGCCGGGTGCGCTCACCTGATTCATTGCTTGGCTTTGCCCAACGCACCACGACACTTTGAAGTACCTTTGCCGATCTGGTTCTATTCAGGTTAAAACCGACCAGACATGGTTTGCGCACCTAGCATTTGCCAGTAGCGAAAAAGTGCCTGTCCCCTTGTTCCCCATCTCCTGCTTGCCTCGCGACGCACTTGAGTGGCGGCCAGCGCGTAAAAAATGTCGCACTGACTCCGTTTTGACGTCTCGCTAAGCTCGCATCAAGCGTATCACCGCGATTTGCAAGACATCGTCGTTTTGCTCCCACCAACGGACGACTGGAAATTCGGCGCGCATTTTGCGGGCTAATCGTCGAGACGCTCACAACAATGCCGAACCAACTGGTCGCGTGAAGCATCGTCGCCGGCGTTTGCTTTCACGAACAAACGTTGTGTCACATTCAAGGCATCAGTGGAACGTGATTCGGCCAAATTTCCACCATAACACAGGCTCTAACTGCAGACAGGCTGAAAGTTGTATCGGGTGTGAATTTGCCACGATCAAAGTTTTTAGAAAAAACATGGCCCGCCTCGCTCGCCCGCTACGCATGGATAGGTAGAGGCAGTCGGTTTGATCGACTCATCAGATTCAACAATGCGAAAGGACGAACCATGAATACGTTCCGTTTTAAAATGCGCGCGGCGAGCATCACAACTTTGCTGGTATTGATTGCGGTTTCTCAAGCATCGGCTGAGGAACAGGCGAACAAGACTCAAACGGATGTCGAGGCAAAGCCCGCGACCTATTTTGAACTGCATTACGGAAATTGTTCGCGAAGCATGAGGTATCGGGCGACGTTCCGCTCGCTCAAAGAAGTCATCGTTGCAGCGAAACTAGCGGACAAGGAATGGAATCGAACGACAATTCAATCGACTGACCTGACCGACGGTAAACGAGGCAAATACACGAAATTACAAACGGTCAGCTATCGAGTGTTCGTCGGACTTCAACGCCGATGCACCGTGCAATGGGACTTGAGCAGCGAGCAT
Organism: Planctomycetaceae bacterium; assembly: GCA_002862165.1. Classification (GTDB taxonomy): domain Bacteria; phylum Planctomycetota; class Planctomycetia; order Pirellulales; family UBA1268; genus UBA1268. Next base: position 1,936 of record PKCL01000414.1, on the reverse strand, counting down.
CCGACGTCTCGGGAGGCCATTGAAGCTGTGAAGGCCTTGAAGGGGCCGCGCAGCGACTTAGTGCATATCGTTCCACACTACTCGCAGAATGCGGATTCTCTTGCGAAGAAATGATCCTGCCATCCCATGCCCTTGTATATCACGCTTCAAAATTGAGGATCGTTCTATGTTTGCCCGTATTCTTTACGCCACCCTGGTTTGCCTGACCCTGTTTGTGATGACTGATCGAGCCAAGGCCCTCGATCCGATGCACGACGCCGTGCCGGACAAAACGCTTGAAGAATGGATCTCAGACCTGGGGAGCAAGGAGAGGCAAACGCGATACAACGCAGTCGTTGCCATCAACCATTTTGAACGAGTTGACCCGAAGGCACTGCCTGCTTTGATCAAGGCGATCGAGGACGAAGATTCAGGCGTACGTGAAGAGTCGCTCAAAGCGATCTCCTCAATGGGCAAGGAAGCGAAGAGCGCTTTACCGAAACTCGTCGAGATAATGAGCAGGACAAAGTCTTTTCGTGCAGAACCCTATGCGATGGCCATTGGAAAAATCGGCGGGCCCGAAACGAAGATCGCAACGCGTCATCTGTTGGTTCTCGACGCTCCAAGAAGTTTCCGACAACCGTACTTCCATTACGCCTACTTACGTGAGTTTACAAACCGAACAGTGAAGCAATTGATTGAGCTGCTCAATGACGACTCAGCGGAAGTGCGGGAGCGTTCTGCGCGAGTGTTGGGAAGCCTGTCGGGCCCTACCAAGATGGGAAAGGGTTGGTACAAACCGGGAAGGGCGTATCTCGATCGCTGTGACGTGACGGCGCAGGATCTCGCCAACGCGCTGCGACCGTTGCTCAAGGACAAGGAAATACTCGTACGAGTCCGTGCTGGCGGAGCGATCGCGAGCTTGACACCCAATGAAGCACACGATGTGATTCCTGCCATCATCGAGGGGATTGAGACAAACCTGATTTATGCGTATAAGGCCGACGTTTTACTCCAAGGGGTCATCGCCGAAGCGATGCCCCTTTTGATCAAGGGGCTCGATCACGAGGACGACGTAGTTCACTACAAGTTCGTAACGCTCATCCACCACTGGCGTGAGTTGGCGATGCCACACCTGGTGTTAGCGATCAAGAATGACAACGCCCGAATTCGAGCTGGTGCAGCCTCCGTCATGAGTAGATATTCCTTTTATATGGGAGCCAATCCTCGAACCGAAGCGATTAAGACTCTCGTTCCCTCGCTCAAAGATTGTGATGTTGAAGTTCGTTTGCGATCGGCGGAGGGACTCTTGTCCCTTGCAGCCCCGCAGGTCAAGGATACGATCCCCGTGTTCACCGCTTGCCTGAGTGATGACAAACCGCAGCGGCGCGAGCGTGCGGCAAGTTCGCTCGGTCGAATCGGCCCAACAGCGGCGCCCGCAATTCCCGTTCTCCTAAAACTGCTCAAGGACACGACTTTTCAGGTGCGTGTCGAAGCGGCGATTGCAATCACAAAGATCGACCCCCGCCAGGTCAACGCAGTTCTACCTGTCTTCAAAGAAACGATTCTCCTGGATGATTCCCGGTTTTCCAAATTCCAGCACGAAGCACTTGAGGCCGTGCAAACACTGGGTGTATCGGCTGCACTGCTTGGCCCCGCACTCATTTCGAAACTATCTGAACCAACCACCAGGAAGAACATCCTGTTGCAGCTTGCCGCGGTCAAGGCGTTGGCCAAAGTCGATGAAGCGAATGCACACATTGGCGTCGAGAAACTCATCGAGGTACTATCTGATAATGGAGGCAGCGAGTGGTATAAACATACTAAAGCAATTCACGCGTTGGTCGAGCTAGGTTCGATTGCGAAACCAGCTTTGCCGTCACTACTCGACCTCATGAATGACGAATCACCACAGGTTGCTACGTTGGCAGCAGTCTCGTCGATCAAACTTGACCCG
>PKCL01000196.1 GCA_002862165.1 Planctomycetaceae bacterium | reverse complement strand
CGTGAGCATCTGCTTTGGCTCAAGCCGCTCAAGGGAAGCAAGTTGCTTTTTGTTTTTGAGGTGGCGTGCTTGTTTTCTGGCGGAACGGTTTTTATTTCGACGGCTATTTTTGGTCATTAGAGACTCATGGATTTTTTAAGGTGTTTCGATTTATTAGCTGGCTGGTTTTTCAGTGGATTTTTTTACAGACAAACGTTGTCACCGCCCTCACACCATGAATCTCATGATCGAGTAGATTGGGTAATGAGAGCGTTGGCGATTGCTAGAATACTTAAAAACTAGCTCTCATTTACGTAGATCGCAAGAAATGAGCACTAGGAAAATTAAGCAGAAGCCACATAGAGACGCTTTTTATGTAATTTCAATGCTAGTCATACATTAATAATTCATAAAGGTCTCGCTTTAGGTGTGTTTATGATGGATGCTACCGTCATGCAGAAAAACAGGGTAATTCACGTACGCCCACCTTTTGTTCGGGCTTTTGTTCTGGTTTGTTTTGCTTGTACTGGTCGCGTAATGGCTGTTGCCGATAATCACCCTGCGGTGACTACTTTTCTTGAGACGCACTGCATTGACTGTCATGGTGCTGATGGAGAAGGTGAAATTGACCTTCAATTGCTTGCCAGCGGGCAGGAGCAATCGGCGGAATTGATTGAACTGGTCCATCATGTGATTGACCGTCACGAGATGCCACCAGAAGAGACGGAGCAGCCAACGAAAGACACCCGCCAAAGGGTGGCGGATGAACTGTACAAGTTACTTGTTGAAAAAACACGGCAGACTTTGCCGCCACGAAGCCAATCGCTTCGTCGTATGAATCGATTTCAGTATCACAATGCGGTGACTGATTTGTTTGATTTGCGACGTGCGGTTTTTTCGCTCCCCGAGAGAGTTGCACGCGTGTATGCGGATTACTTTGATCCTTCAAAAGGCAGGCTACCGGACACTGTTGCTGTTGGAAATCGTCCACTGGGAAAGTCACAGCTCATCGAGCCAAGGCTCGCGGGCGTAGCACCGTTCCCGCAAGATCTCAGAGCCGAACATGGTTTTGATACTCAGGCAGACCACCTGTCGCTATCACCATTACTCATGGAGTCGTTTCTTTCTCTCGGTCAGTCGATTGTGCAGAGCAGAGACTTTACAAAAAAGAATGTTGGTATATGGAGTGAGTTTTTTGAAGCCCCAAAAAAAGATTCAGGGCCTCAGAGCAATGTAATCGAAACTCGGCTGACCAAGTTTTTAACACTGGCTTTCCGTAGGCCTGTCGAAGAGGAAACGTTGCGTCGGTATATGTCATTCGTGACCGCAAAGCGAGCGGACGGTGTGACATTCGAAGAAGCTATGAAAGCAGCCGCTGCTGCTGTTATAGCCTCACCCCGGTTTCTTTATATTTACAACGCTGATTCTCAGGTTGAAGATGCAGAAGCACTTGATTCTTATTCATTTGCCTCACGCCTGTCATTTTTTCTCTGGGGTAGTATCCCCGACGAACAGCTTCTTTCCGCGGTAAAAGCCGGATTGCTCGAAGACAAGCAGGTGCTCCAGGAACAACTTGCTCGCATGCTGGAAAGCAAAAAATTGAAACGGTTTTGTGATGCATTTCCGTTGCAGTGGCTTCAGCTTGATCGGATGATTTCAGCAACACCTGATCCAGAATTATTTCCTGATTTCTATTTTTCAAAATACCGACTCAGCATGCATATGATGCTCGAGCCGCTCTTGCTATTTGAAGCAGTACTCATCGAGAATCTGGCAATCACACAATTTGTTCATTCTGATTTTACGTATCGATCACAACAGTTGAACAAAGCGTATGCGAAACTTGGCCTTGAAGTTGCGTCAGCAAAGCCTTCGGGGCCTGGCCGTCTTCGGTTTCAGCGTACCCCAACAAAAGACATGCGTAGCGGTGGCATGATTACCAATGCAGCTGTTATGACAATGCTGTCTAGTCCAGAGCAATCACAGCCTATTTCACGAGGGGCATGGCTGGCGTCCGTAGTGTTGAACGACCCGCCCAAGCCACCACCGGCTGACGTGCCTCCTCTGCCGGAGCATGCTGGTATAGAAACTGAAACAATGACCCTGCGTGAGCGGCTTGGTGCCCATCGAGAACGTGCTGACTGTCGGGGGTGCCATGAGCAGATCGACCCACTGGGGTTTGCACTTGAAAACTATGATGCCGTTGGACGGTGGCGGTCGACATATAAGAATGGTCGCACTGTTGATTTAGCAGGAAAGCTTTTCCATCAGCATGATTTTGCAAATATCTCAGAGTTTAAGGAAGCCATTCTCAAGGAAGATGCACTTTTCGCAAAGGCTTTCGCAAAACACCTGCTTTCATTTGCACTGGGGCGGAAGCTGACGCCCTGGGATAACGTCGATATTGAAGACATTATCGCGACAACGGCGGCCGATGGGTATAAAATTCAGAGTGTTATTGAGGGGGTCGTGTTGAGCCCGACGTTCAGGAGTCCATAGTGAGAACTACTCGGCGAAAATTTCTACACGGTGTTGGTGGTACTGTCCTCGGGCTTCCATGGCTTGAGGGTGTGGCGACTGCGCATGCAGTCGGTGCTTCACCACTTCGTATGGTGCAGTTCTATGTGCCGATCGGAGTTGTAAGGCGGGGATTTTTTCCTGGGGAGGCTGATCACATCATTCCAAAGGGGAACCTTGGCGGTGTGATGAAATCACTTGGGGAGCAAGACCCAGAGCAGTCCTTGCGACCGCTTGATGTGCTGACACCGACTATGCAGCCGCTCGAGGGGCTGAAGGATCAAGTCACACTCATCACCGGAATGGACAGGCAGTTCCAAAACGGAACCGATGTTCATGCTCAATGTGCATCATGTTATTTAAGCAGTGCAAAGCCGTTCGAAGTGAAAGATTCTGCATGGCCGCTCGCACGGACACTTGACCATATTGTGGCCGACCATGTTGGTCACCAGACGCCATTTAAAACATTGGAATTTAGCTGTAACAATCACACAGATAACAAAGAGTCGAT
>PKCL01000011.1 GCA_002862165.1 Planctomycetaceae bacterium | reverse complement strand
ATATAGAATTGGTACTGACATAAGAGTATCAGTTTTTAAGACATACCTGTTGCTCCCCCTCGAACCGAAGTACGAGAGAAAGCTTCAGGTAGAGGACACTTAGTTTACAGATTCTTTATGACCCAGTAAACAAAAGGGTCATGTCGGCCTCGAAGGCTAACTTGGACAAATACTTTGGTATTGTCGAAACTTATTGAAGTCTCGATAGGTGAGAGCCTTCGTGTAGTAATCGGCAACGTTCAAAGTAGTTGGCACGTGAGACACAGTCAATTTCATTTGTTTGATGTAGTCTCTGATTTTGAAGTATTTGACATCTAAATGCCGAGTTCTCCAACTCGTGTCTGGATTGTTCACCGTCTGTGTTGCTCCGAGATTGTCATTAAATAGAGGAAATGGCTTCATCCAGTAGCCAGACGATGAAGATTCAGACTCATTAGAATCGTCATCTTCGAGGAACGTTCCTGCTTCTTGAGTCACGTTAGGGCGAGACAACGCAGATGCCAATCCGACCGCAAACCCGATTTCGATCAACAACTTACGAATCCATAATCCTTCATTTGCCGCAAGAGCAATAATCCTTCATTTGCCGCAAGAGCAATTGCAATGAGCTCGGCTTCGTGAGTTGATCCTGCAGTGATAGTCTGTAACTTGCTGCGCCATGATACAGGGCAGCCAAATACATAATAACAAAAGCCAGAAATCGACTTGCGTTGCGGATCGGTAATATTCGCAAAGTTTGCATCAGCAAGACCAATCAGCTCTTGTACATTTTTGCCGTCAGATGAAGCAATGAAAGCTAATGCGCCATCTGTTTTGCTAATATCACTAAAGAGCGTGTCAGCAGGGTTACCAAATTGACAATAGGTGAGTTTGAAACTCTTGGTCTTCTTCAGATAACCTACTAACTGCTTTAGCATGGCGACGTGACGTGGCTGTGGACTGTGCATGCCCCGAGCACATTTGCCAACTGCGAACGTAATATCATTTCGAACGGTGATTGACATATAAATACATGAGCCGATAATAGAAGCGAAATTGTTTTTGATATAGATATCAGTCTCAGTGTATTTGGAAGCAGCGCTCTCAGGCACTTCAGATGCAGCGTCAGACGCAGGTACATCATGCATACGAACGTTGTGAAGCAACGGATTTTCTGCAAGTAGCTTTTCGACCTTTTGCTCGATGTCCATTTCGAGTCGTCCAGCTCTGACATCGTAAATAATGTTGATGCCAAGGAAGGACGATAGACTTTCCCATTTTGTATCATCAATATCGAACCGTTCAACCAAACCTTTCTTGAGTTTTTCAACACCCTCGGTGTCTGTGCCGACGATAATGAGATCGTCGACTTCTGAAACAACGAGAACGAAGTTTTTGGTGATTGGATCAACCCAGTAAAACAGACAAGAGTCAGCGGATGCTTGCGAGAAATGCAAATCGTCAATGTACCCAGTCAAGAACTTGATTAGTTCTTTGTTGAACTGCTGAGGACTTTGTCGCAGACCGTAGAGAGCCCGCAACAGTTTGACAGTTCTGTGCTGCTTACCATCACGATTGATGTGTACGCCCGGCGGCAACCTGAGCCAAACATCCTCGGAAAGTTTCGCTGTGACAAAAGCTTGTGGAATGTCGGCGTGATAGATTGGAAGACCTAGTCTCACTGCAATGGCAAATACAGTTCTTACAGTGGTCAGAGTCGCCATGGGCGAAAAAGTCGAGAAGAAGTCGAAGCCTAAACGTTGCATGAACCCCTTGGCAACGAGTCGAGCTTTGAATTTGTCGAACGTTCCGTCGGCTCTGTGCTTTACCTTAAACACAATTCGACTGTCAATAGCTTTCCTGTTGATCGGGATCTCAGGATCAAGGGCGAAAGTCCCAATTTTTATTAGATCTCCAATCTCCTTGGCTGCTGCAGCGATCATGTGCGGATGCTGTTCGACAGGCACAGTTTTAAGGTCCATGAGTCGATGCTCCTCGATGGAGTGTTCCAGCTTGGTGGTATTTTCGACTATGAGCACTATTTCGATTTCAGACTTGTCCTCGATCATGGTATACTGCATGAACAGTGCATCCCGAACAGATTCGTCTGGGTCGCAGCCATGTCCGTACTTAACAGCTCTCGTGAAACCGTGTTCTCGATAACCTGTTACAAAGTTATCCGAGTTGCTTGCATACATGATTTCGTTTGCTGTTAGCTGATCGAAACTACGAACGTTGGACTCCATGATTGTGTTGAGCAGCCAATCAGCCAGTCTACCAGACGGCTTGACTACATCTCGTTCACCTGACATGAATATCCGTTCGTTGGAGCTTGCTGACGTCTTAAGATCAAACAGTAACGCTGGTGTGTCCAAATCTCCCCCAGACGTCAGCATGCCGTGATAGTCAACGTCCGCAATGGCGCTTAAACGCGCAGACCGCCGTACGGGCGATTGGGCGGGTGGGGCGGGATCGGGCGTCGGCGTAGGCGCTGGAGTTTGGGACGAAGCCGATGGCGCAGTCGATGGCGACGTAGTGCTGCCTTGCGAGGGACGCGTGATTGCGTCGCCCGAGATGGTACCGGAAGTCGTGACACCGCGACGACCTACGGCAAATTGCTGCACGATACTCTGAGGCTGTGCTGGAAAGGATTCACTCGAGACGGAAGCCGGCTGAGGCGAGACGGGGGGCAAAGCCGGTGACCTAAGCGACACCGGGGGCGCGGCCGGTGCCTCAAAAGGCTGTTCAATCCCGGAGTGCAGTGCCCGGGAGCCGTCTGCCCGATTCGAAGCCGGGGTCTCGGAGCGCACCCAAGGCGACGTACTTGTGGTAGTCGCTCCAGCTTGCGTAGAAGTGTCGTGCACGGCATCACCTGCCAGAGGCCTATTTGCGTTAAGTTCACTACTAGTAGGTGGGGTCACTGTACTCTGTGAGCTGAATGGATCAGCCAATGAGCCAGTGTTAGAAGATGACTCCCCCAGGATAGAGGCAGCACTCTCGGTGCCGCTCTCGCCATTAACGCGCTTACG
>PKCL01000215.1 GCA_002862165.1 Planctomycetaceae bacterium | reverse complement strand
TGCATCGATGTCTTGACATTGTCTCAGCCAGATGCCATCCGTCAGATTCACGCTTCGTTCCTTGAGGCGGGAGCTGATATTGTTGAGACGAATACATTCGGTGCTACATCGGTTGCGTTAGCAGACTTTGGGCTCTCAGACCAAACCCGGGAACTCAATCTGGCTGCCTGTAAAATTGCACGAGAAGCAGCTGACGCAGCGACGGCCAAATCGCCTCATAAACCAAGATTTATTGCCGGCTCTATGGGGCCAACAAATAAGCAACTTTCCATTGCTGGAAATGTGGCTGACCCTGGACATCGTGATGTCACTTTCGACGAGATGGTTGCCTGCTACAGGGAGCAAGTTGAGGCCCTCCTTGAAGGCGGCGTCGACCTTCTCCTTGCAGAAACAGCATTCGATACGCTGGTTCTCAAAGCAGCCCTATTTGCAATCGAAGAGGCATTTCAATCAACAGGCATTGCCGTACCAATCATGGCTTCGTTTACTGTTTTCGAAGGAGGACGAACGCTCTCTGCCCAGACTGTTGAGGCATGCTTTCAAAGTATTTCACATGCTAATCTTATAAGCGCAGGGATCAACTGTGCCCTCGGGCCAGATAAGCTACGCCCGTACCTGGCAGACCTTTCTCGCATCTGCCCTGCAATGGTGAGTTGCTACCCTAACGCCGGACTTCCAAATGCTCTCGGTGGCTTTGATGAGACCCCCGAAATGATGGCCTCGGTCATTGGTGAGTTTGCGAAAGATGGTTTTCTTAACATTGTCGGTGGATGTTGTGGCACAACTCCTGACCACATTCGCGCAATTTCTGAAGCTGTTTCACCCCACCCCACACGAAAACCAGCAAAGCCGCTGCGATTGAGTCGTTACTCTGGCCTTGAGCTTCTTGAAGTACGTCCCGAGAGTAGTTTCACAATAGTTGGTGAACGCACAAACGTAACCGGTTCAAAAGCATTTTCTCGACTCATTAAAGAAGAGAATTATGAAGCCGCTCTAAGCGTCGCCCGCCAGCAGGTAGAAAATGGTGCAAATATAATCGACATAAATGTCGATGAAGGAATGATTGACGGACCAGCAGTCATGACGAAATTCCTGACACTGATCTCAAGCGAACCAGACATATCCCGCGTTCCTATCATGATCGATTCCTCTCGCTGGGAGGTGCTCGAAGCTGGACTGAAGTGCATCCAAGGTAAGGGTGTCGTCAACTCCATCAGTATGAAAGAGGGTGAGGAGACGTTCCTCAAACACGCCCGCATCATTCGAAGCTATGGAGCAGCTGTAGTCGTCATGGCATTCGACGAGGAAGGCCAGGCCACAGACATCGAAAACAGAGTCGCTATCTGCGAGCGGGCCTATCGCCTGCTTACAGAAAAAGCTGACTTCCCCCCAGAAGATATCATTTTTGACCCCAACATTCTTACCGTCGCAACGGGGATGGACGAACATAATCGCTATGCAATGAACTTCATTGAGGCGACACGCCAAATTAAAGAAAAAATGCCCCTGGTGAAAATATCTGGCGGCGTGAGCAACATCTCGTTTTCATTTCGAGGCAATAATGCTGTTCGCGAGGCGATGCATGCGGCCTTTCTCTACCATGCCATTAAAGCCGGCATGGATATGGGCATTGTCAATGCAGGACAACTCGCGCTCTATGAAGAAATTACTCCTGAACTTCTTGAAAGAATTGAAGACGTTCTCTTTGATCGCCGAACAGATGCAACCGACAGATTGATTGAATTTGCAGAAACCGTGAAGGGTGAAGGAGGCATCAATTCTGAAAAAATTGATGAGTGGCGTGAATTTGATGTTGATGGTCGTCTAGCCCACGCATTATTGAAAGGCCTTACGGATCATATTGAAGACGATATTGAAGAGGCTCGAAAGCAATACGACACAGGCCTAAAAATCATTGAAGGCCCACTTATGAGCGGCATGCAAATCGTTGGCGACCTCTTCGGTGAAGGCAAGATGTTTCTTCCTCAAGTTGTGAAAAGTGCTCGTGTCATGAAGAAGGCTGTCGCGCACCTCCTGCCCTACATGGAAGAGGAACGAAAATCACAAGGTGCCGCTGCGAAAAAGCGTGGTCGCATTTTGTTAGCAACTGTAAAAGGTGATGTTCACGACATCGGGAAGAACATTGTTGGTGTCGTTTTAGGGTGCAACAACTATGAGATCATTGACATTGGCGTTATGGTTCCTTGTGCAACGATCATCGATAAGGCGAGGGAAGAAGACGTAGACATAGTAGGCCTTTCTGGCCTTATCACTCCAAGTCTCGACGAGATGGTGCAGGTCGCAAAAGAGTTTGAACATGAAAAATTCAAGGTCCCGCTTTTGATAGGTGGCGCTACTACATCAGCTCGACACACTGCTGTTAAAATTGCACCTCAATACTCCGGAAGCATCATTCATGTAACAGATGCCTCACGTGCTGCAGGTGTAGCTGAAAAATTACTCAACCCGAATTCCCAAGAAGCATTCGCCATAGCGAATCGTGAAGCTCAGGCAAGAGATTTAGCGAATTTCCAAAAGCGTCAGCAAGTAAAACTTGTGCCATATAAAACCGCTATCGAAAAACGATGGACGACTGATTGGTCATCGGCTGAAATTGAAAAGCCTAGTTTTCTTGGCCTGCAACCACTTCCTGTGGTCTCACTTGAAGAACTTGTTCCTTTTATCGACTGGTCTCCTTTTTTCATGGCGTGGGAATTAAAAGGCAAATATCCAGGAATTTTTGATGACGCAATTGTGGGCAGTGAGGCCAAGAAACTTTTTGATGATGCGCAAAGACTTCTTGATGAAATTATTTCCAAACAAAAGCTAGAAGCCCGAGGAGTCTACGGATTCTTCCCGGCTAACAGTGAAGGGGATGACATCATTCTTTTTGATGATGAATCTCGTAAAAATGAGGCTGGACGAATTTGTACTCTTAGGCAGCAATGGGAACGTCGTGGCCAAGACACTTTTTATGCGTTAGCTGACTTTATTGCTCCCATGTCAAGTGGT
>PKCL01000287.1 GCA_002862165.1 Planctomycetaceae bacterium | reverse complement strand
GGGCTGCATCGACTCCATTGCTGGTGACGAGAAACAGGGTGTCACCAACGATCATTGGTGAGCAGGTTGCAATGTTATGCGGGAATACATTCAACTCGCCAATCATGTCGAGTTTCCAATGAATTTGTCCTGTATTTATGTCGGCACAAATAGCTTCACAGCGATTTCCAACGTAATAAAACCGATCACCCTCGATACACGGTGTCGAGCATATGCCTTGTTGCGGCCAGTCCCAAACACGTCCTGCTGCGAGTTTGTCGTGAACAATTTGCCACAGAAATGCACCGTCTCGATCACTAAAGCACATCATTACGCCTTTATCACCGTCGATTGACGGGTCTCGAGGGAATTCGTTATTTGTGCCAATTAAGATGCGTCCACCGCTCATTACTGGACCACCGTAAGCGCGTGAGCCGAGTTGAATAGAGAACGCGACATTTCTGCCATCACGGATGTCCCAGGAATCAGGAAGTCTGTTGACCCTTGGGTTTGCGAAGTTGCGTTTGAGATGACCACCATACATTCGCCAGTCTTTTGTTGGTAGTTCGAGCAGATCTGGTTGATCCTGAGCACGTACGATGGCCATCCATGGAAGAATCAGCAGCAAAGTGATTGCAAGTAAAAATGTTCTTTCGGTTGTATTTCGCATGTGTTTTGACCCAACAAATAGGATGTGTGGTGATTTATGAGGAGAATAACCTTGGTTTACTCAACTAAGATGTTGTCGTAATAGATTGGAGTGCCAGTTTTCGGAGGTTGAATACCAAGAGCCGAACCATAGATACCAGGCGGTCCAGTCAGGTTGGGGTTTTCATCAGTCAATATCAGGTTCCAATCAACCGGTTCTGTATCTGTTTTTTCCCACGCTTTTCCAAGCACCTCGGTGTGCTCTCCATCGATCTTGACTGTCATCTTGAGTCGATACCAAGTATCCGGTTTCCAATCGAAACGAGCTTCTTTAGCGACTCGCGGCATAGCATCCCAAGCCGAAACTCTGAGTTTCTGTTCGTTACCAACAAGTTGCAAAATATAGCGATGAGCCGTGACCCCCATGTTTGGAAGATTGTCTCGCACCTGCTTACCCATTACATCAGCGGAAATTGTGTAACCGGCCATATCTGGTGTACCAATGAATCCATACCACTGACGATAGAACGGAACTGCAATTCGGGCTGTTTTCATTAAGACGGTGTTACCGTCATCTAGTTTAGTCGTAATGTACCGAAGTTGGGTGTTGGTCCAGCCACCTGGTATCAGTCCTGGCCCGGTACTCTCAAAGTCTTCGGAGTATGGAAAAGCCGGAACTTGCCGAACACGAACACTGGCTTGCAACCCGCTAGCAGTTGCGAGCAGTGTGCCACTTTGCCCCCCGGAAATTTCGGGAGCAATGAAACTTGCTCCGTCGATTTTGCCCTGTAGAACAGGGAGCGTTACACCTTCTCCAAGCCCAGGCCCTGGTTTCATAGGAGACAGTGTTAAATCAATTGGTGTTGTTCTAATGAATTGGCCCTTCGTGTCGAAAAGCTTTGCGCTAAAGTCGACACGCTGCCCAGTAGTCAAATTCACTTCAGCCGGAATGACCTGCAATTGAGCTGGTTTACTCGAGGCGTTAGCAGATGGAATAGCTGGTTGTGGAGGTAGGTTAATGTCTGCCTGGCTGTATTGGCCAAGACAATAAAATTCTTCCGTTGTACCGAAATAGACACAGCCGTTAGCAATCGCTGCGGAGCCTTGCACCTCAACATCAAACTTTGGATCAGCAGGTTGAAAACGTTTTCGTGAAATTCGCTTACCGCTGTTATTCGCATCAAGGATATGAAAATATCCATGAACAGAACTGAGGTAGATTTTGCCATCACCATAAGTCGGTGAGCCGGTACAGTTGCGACCAAACTTAGCTCTCCATAGTCTCTCTCCAGTGCTTGCATCGAAGCAATAGAGTCGACCTTGCCGGTCCGGCAAAAACAGCTTTTCTTCGTATAGTAAAGGTGATGGGTATTTGAATTCGATACCATCTTTTTCCCAAAGGATTTCTGGTTTTACGCCACCAATGTCTAAGCATGCGACTCGACCGACTGTGGCACGGCCAGGAATTTCTTCGCCGTGTGCTGCATACAGGCGATTTTCATGAACCACGGGCGAGGGATTCATTGCCCCGTTTCCAAACTCAAAGCTCCAGATCTTTTTGCCGGTATTGACCTGAAATGCATGTAGGTTTCCGTCACCGCCGCCACTAATGAGTATTCGTTGTCCATTGATTGTGGTGACAACCGGGATGCAACGGTATGTGTTGGAAGGTCGAATGCCGGTCGTGCTCCACCAAACGATTTCCCCGTTGTTTTTGTCGAATGCGAGGAATCGCACACCGCCACCACCTTGCGAACCCCAGTTCGAACTGATCATACTGATGATGACCAAATTTCCTTCGACGATCGGGCTGGTAACTCGGCCCCCATATCCGGTGATACGGCCGAATTCCTCAGTTAATGACTTTTGCCATTTGACCTTTCCAGTTTCACCATCAAAACAGAATAACAAGCCTTGCGTACCGTGCGCGTAAACGTTTCCAGTTTCTGGATCACCGAATGGCACCGTCCAGCCAAGGCGAACACTCACGATTGGTGTAAAGAAAATACCGAATCGATGTTCCCAAATAAGATCACCAGTTTTGGCGTCCATACAGACGACACGTTCTTGTTCATTAACGCCTTCTCCGATCCTGCTAACGATGTAAACCTTGTCATTCATCACAATCGGAGTAGAGCGGCAACTCACATCGGTTTTCTTCCAAAGGACATCTTCAGCGTCATCAGGCAAGCCTGCCTCGCGTGAAACACCGTTCCTTTCTGGTCCTCGCCAGTTTGTCCATTCTGCAGCTAATGCCGGGCAGGACAGAAAAAACATCCATACGAGAAATGTATGCCTTCGGAAATTATTCATAGTTCATGCTCTCATTAATTGATATTACGATGTTAATGAATCACTGATGAGGTACATAAAACAGTGAGTATTTG
>PKCL01000240.1 GCA_002862165.1 Planctomycetaceae bacterium | reverse complement strand
AATTTTCCAGCAGCACGAATTTCCTTTTCGCTACCAAACTCCTCTAGATCATCAACGGAATGTATCTCAGTTCGGATGAATCCTTTCTCAAAATCCGTATGGATAACACCTGCCGCCTGTGGGGCTGTCGCACCTATCGGAACGGTCCATGCGCGAACTTCTTTCTCTCCGGCCGTGAAGAAACTTTGCAATCCAAGAGTTGCGTACGTAGCACGAGCAAGAACAGCTAAAGCAGGCTCTCGCAACCCAACATCTGTAAGCATTTCAAGGCGGTCGTCGTGCTCTAATTCTGCAAGTTCTGCTTCAAGTTTTGCACACACCGCAACTACATTGGCATGAACGGAGGACGCAGCTTTATGAACTTTCTGTACCAGTTCGCCGTCTCCTTCCAGATCAGACTCATCAACATTTGCAACGTAAAGAATTGGCTTTGCAGAAAGTAGCCCAAGTTCTTTGATGGCTGCGTGCTCTGCTTCTGAAAGGTCCAGTGTTCGGACTGGTTTTTCTTCTGTTAGATGTGCTTGGCATTTTTTGAGTATATCGAGTCGTTTTTTTGCTTCCTTATCGAGGCCGCGGGCGTTTCGTTCAGCCTTAGGCATGATGCTCTCAAAGTGCTGTAGATCAGCTAGCAAGAGTTCGAGTTCGATGGTTTCCATATCAGCAACTGGGTCAACTTTTCCAGCGACGTGAATGACATCGGGATCGTCGAAACATCTTACAACTTGCAAGATCGCGTCGACTTCACGGATGTGAGCAAGAAATTTATTTCCTAACCCTTGCCCTTCACTCGCTCCTTGTACGATCCCCGCGATATCCACAAGTTTTAGCACGGCTGGGATGACTTTTTGTGTTTGAACGTGTGCTGTGATTCGGTCAAGACGGACATCGGGCACGCTCACCATGCCCTCATTCGGCTCAATTGTGCAGAAAGGGTAGTTTTCACTCTGTGCAGCTTTTGAGAGTGTTAGCGCGTTGAAGAGAGTGCTTTTGCCAACGTTGGGCAGGCCAACAATACCAGCTTCCATATGAATTACGAGGTGACAGTCACCGCCCTCGCGCCGCCAAAAATAGTTCTTTTTGCCACCGGCCACCAACCAGGCTGATCGAGGCCTCGATATGGAGAATTCTCGGGCAGGTTTTCAACGAGATATGCATGTGCTCCTGCTAGGTTGTGATATGGCAGAGAAGGAAAGAGGTGATGCAACGCATGGTACCGAATTGAGAACGGGAAAAAGAGAAGCGTTAGAGGATCATTACGAATGAAATTGCAGGAATCAAGAATATGCGATTCAACGTTACTGACTTCCCCGTCACCATCAAAGTGGTGGTCGGCAAGTTGTCGCATTTGATTCATCACAAGTGTTGTTAACCCAAGCAAATAGAGAAGCGGTATGCGACTTAGTGGTGCTGCACCTGTAAAAACAGCTAAAGGTATTGCAGCTGCTCGAATAAAACAGAGCACTTCCATTGCAGTAATTACTTTCCTGTCAAAGTTGGTGATCTGTCGCCTATACCGAAGGTTAAGCGTCAGAGAACTGCCTCGTTCGAGTACAAATTCACGGAGTCGTGGGTGTAGGTACGACAATGGAGTTAGCAGGAATCTTAGAAAAACAATGATCGGATATGCGATTATGAAAAGGCTGTAGCCAAGAGCACTCTTCCAATTACCCGCCTCAAGAACGTTAGCAACATATTCTGGGTCTTCAGGCGTACCGTACATTCGCTGGCTGTGGTGATCTCGGTGATGTCGCGTAAAGAAGCACGATGGAGTTAGCGTGAAGACACCTACAAGAAGATTCCATGCTACTTTGAAAGTTTGCATCTCGTTTGCGCCAAGGTGGCACACTTCATGAATTAAGGAACCCAGCCGGTAGAGCCAGAAAACAGCGATTGGAAACGCAATGATTTGCTGCCAAGCTCCGAGTGGCGACAGCAAATAAACCATTGCAGCAGAATACGCACATACCAGACTGAAAAGAAAATCTGTCCAGTAGCGTAGGGGGGATACTTTAAAGAAGTCCGTGTCTGATTGTGCAACAATCCGCCGGGCATCTCGAATCCATGTGGGAACTTTTTTTGTGTCCGAAGAATTTGTCAATTCTTCAATCGGTGCCTCAAAGGCTTCGACTGTTCCTTGCATTGAACTCTCCTTGGTAATGTGACACAGTGTGCTATCGGGATAAATTCGGCACTTTGAGGAGGTTTCTTGTCGTGAAACCTAAAACTCCACTATCCGCTATAAGCATAGGTAACAGAGCAAAAACGTCGAAATCTCGAAAGGGGTTGGTCTCGAAAAGCAGTAAAAACACGCCCAAGAGTGGTTTTCAGGCGGTTCTTGGGCCATCTTTCTTCGATCGCCGGGCTGACTCAGTGGCTCGAGACCTCCTAGGTTGTTGGCTCATCGTCCAGCGGACCAATAAGCATCAGGAAAAACACCGTATCTTCGAAACAGAGGCCTATTTAGGCCCTCAGGATCTTGCCTGCCATGGTCGTGTGGGACCAACTCTTCGAAATCGCACAATGTTTGGTCCTGCGGGATGCTGGTATGTTTATCTTTGCTACGGGATGCATTGGATGCTGAATGTGGTGACCGGACGAGAAGGTCTGCCGGCTGCGGTGCTCCTCCGCGGTGTTGGGGAAACAGAGGGCCCTGGACGGCTTACGAAGATGCTCGGTGTCACAAAAAAGTACGATGGGAAGCAGCTAACACCAATCTCAGGGTTATGGATTGAGCAAGGAGACGGAGTACCTCGACGGCAGATTCAGCGAACCCCCCGGATCGGTGTCAGCTATGCTAAACACTGGGCGGACAAACCGTTGAGATATCTAGTGAACCCAGATATTTTTAATAGTCGCACCGTTATACGTACGGTGCTGTAACGTTGTTTTTGAGCGAAGGCTACGAGGAAAGGTTCGTGCTATGACTGTTTTGCCTCTGAAAACACACTATGGTTTTCTGGTACGAAGATTTCTCATTTGTTTTGTGTTTGCGAGTTCATTAGGAGTGGTCATGACAGATAAGAG
>PKCL01000471.1 GCA_002862165.1 Planctomycetaceae bacterium | reverse complement strand
AGGCGTCCGGTTACGGCGGTTTTCTCGTGACAATTACGCAAGGAGTGCATCTCGTGAAGCGACATTTAGTAATCCATGGAAGCTTGGCTTGCCTGTTTGTTGGCATGGTTCTCAGTCTTCCTGTACATACCGTTCATGCTCAGGGCGCGGGTCATCCCCCAGCTACCCATCAGGCAGTAATTGACATTGGCTACATTTTTAAGAATCATGCCCGCTTTAAAACATTAATGGACAAGATGCGGGACGAGGTCATGGCTGCTGAAAACGGATTAAAGGCAGAGCGAGATCGTATTAACGGTCTTGTTGAACAGTTGAAGGGGTTTAATCCCGGTACACCTGAATTTAAGAAACTTGAAGCAGAGGTTGCCAAGGCTCAAGGTGAGTTTAATGTTACAGCTCAACTCCAAAAGAAAGACTTCATGGATCGCGAAGCGGCTGTGTACCAAGAAGTCTTTGGTGAGATTCAGCAAGTGGTAACGAAATTTGCTCAGGAGCATGGTATTGCTGTAGTGCATCGATTTGACGGCAACCCTGTGAATGGAATGGACCGTAATCAGGTGCTGCAAAGTATTACCAAGGCGCTCGTCTATTACGATACTTCTATTGATATAACAAAGGATATACTGATAAGGCTGAACGCCGGTTCCGTTGCAAGTGCGGCTGGTCAAGCCCCTGTCAATCGGTAATGTTTTTGCCAGTATGGAGAGCAGCGGTGGCTCTTGGAGAGTTCCGCTGCTCCTCGTGCTGGGCTGAGTGCTCAGTTCTGAGTACGTCTCTAGGTCGCCAGATTTCTCGATAGCCAAGTTGGTTCATTCCTCACTAATGGGTGGGTAATTGTTTTGGAAGCTGCAACGGGAGCCGCCTCTGCGGCGAATAACGCCGTGGCGAAGTGCGTGGTCAGTAGGCCGCAGCAAACCCTCAGTCGATCGATCACGGTTGTTGGGAAAGGCTATTGGAGTGGGGTTGAGAATCGTGTTGAGTTGCGGCCAAGTGCGGCTGGCTCAGGTATCCGTTTTATTCGCGAAGACTTGGGGGGAGCGTGCATTCCGGTTTCCCTGAAAAATCGCATCGCTGCAACGAAGCGAACAAACCTCCAGGTTGGGCAAGTGGCTGTGGAAATGGTGGAGCATTTGCTGAGTGCGTTGTCGGCTCTCGGTGTTGATTGCTGTGAAGTTGGCCTGACTGCTGCCGAGTTACCCGGCCTTGATGGTTCGGCGTGTGCCTACGTCGAGGCGATTGACAGTGTTGGTGTCCAGGCTTTCAGCGGAAGTCTGACAAAGCCGCTTGTTGTGCGTTCACCATTCACCATTTGCGATACGTCCAGTAACGCAGTAGTGGAAGTATCTCCCCCAACAACGGATGGTCTGCGAGTCAGTTACTTTGTCGAGTATCCTGGTTCGTCAATCTGGCCACAGCACTATGAAGTGGTTGTGACGCCAGAACGTTACCGAGAGGAAATAGCTGGAGCACGGACGTTTCTATTAGAGGAGGAAGCTCGGAAGCTTCAGGAAAGCGGTGTAGGTCTTACTGTGACGACTCAAGACCTTGTTGTTTTTGGCCCTGACGGACCGATTGAGAACAATTTGCGTTGGCCAGACGAGTGCGCTCGCCATAAAGTTCTTGATGTTATTGGTGATCTTTTTCTTTCGGGAAGACCGTTTCACGGAGATGTAACAGCACGTAGAAGTGGTCACCGTTTGAATGCGGAAGTTGTGGCGACAGTGTTAGCTGCGGAAGGGCGGCCGGTGGAAGTGTCAGGAACCTCTTAAGAAATTTATATTGAGTGGTGCGTTGTCATCGTTAGGAGATGAAAATGAGTGGTGCACGGGTTGGTGTAGTTGGTTGTGGGCATTTAGGGAAAATTCATGCGCGGCTATTAGCCAGCCGAGATGACTGTGACTTAGTAGGTGTTGTTGACCCAGTGCTTGGGGTAGCTGCAACTGTCGCTGAGGCGCATGATTGTGAGCCGTATGAATCCCCTGAAGATCTTATTGGTCGAGTTGATGTGGCAGTCGTGGCTGCACCAACAGGGCTCCATGCAGAAGTTGCAAAACCACTGCTTGAAGCGGGAATTGATCTTCTGGTTGAGAAGCCGCTTGCAGCGAGCGTGGAGGATGCACGTGCAATCGTTGTTACGGCCCGCCGTTACGGCCGTATTGTTGCTGTCGGTCACGTGGAACGCTTTAACCCTGCATGGGATCTTGCCTGCCAGCAGTCTGGGAAACCAGTTTTCATTGAAGCAGCTCGCTTAGCCCCATTTACGTACCGTTCCCTCGATGTCGGTGTCGTTCTTGATCTCATGATTCACGACATTGATCTTGTCTTGTCTTTACAGCCGGGTCGCTTAGAGCGAATTGAAGCAAATGGTATCGTCGCTACTGGTGGGTACGAAGACGTCGTGAAAGCACGGCTTACTTTTGGGTCGGGTCTTGTGGCAGATCTTATGGCGTCCCGAATAAATCCTGTTTTGAGTCGGCGGCTTTCGATGTGGACAACGGATGCGATGGTCTCGGTAGACTTTAACGCAAAGACGATCGGTGTTGTGAAGGCCTCTGAAGAAGTAGCCGCCGGGAGATTTGTTGCTGATTCAGTTCCGCTTACAGATCGGGCTGTAGCCAAAGATGCTTTTTTTGAGCAAATACTCCCTTACCAGACGTTGCCAGTTCCAGATTCCAATGCAATTGTTGCTGAGCACGATGATTTTCTTCATTGTTGGGCTTCGAAAACAGAGCCGAGGGTGAGTGCCGCTGCCGGATCAGCTGCCCTTGAGGTCGCAACTCATGTACTTGATGCCCTTAAGTGCACAAAGCTTGGAGCCCCACCTTCTGTTATAGAAATACGAAAAAGCGCATAGTTGATACGGATCCCAGCTGTTTTTTTGAGTTTATGCGTTGGAGTCAACCTGATTGATACAACCTGAATGAAACAACCTGAAAGAAACAGTAGCCGGCGGAAACGGTGTGACGATAATAAATCAAATGTGTTGCGAGGGTAATATCAACGAGGGTGAGGCTGTGACGCTCCATACAA
>PKCL01000406.1 GCA_002862165.1 Planctomycetaceae bacterium | reverse complement strand
ATCAAGCCATCGAGTTCTTGAACTTTTTCAGGGTGTACTACGGCAAGATTATGACTCTCACTCATATCGTCCTCAAGATTATAAAGCCGATACTCGTGCGCGTTATCCTCACCGTAGTAGAACGTACGGATAAGCTTCCAGTCACCAACGTGAACAGACATCGATGGTGGCAACCAGTGAGGCGTATTCCCGTGACTCGGGACGTATGTAAACATCGGCGTCCGCTCAAGTTCCGCACCACGGAGAGCCTCGGCAAAATCAACGCCATCAATTACTGCCGTTTCTGATGATTCCACACCAAGCATGTGTAGAACTGTCGGATAGAGGTCAATGGCTTGAATACGCGTCTTATTCCGTGAACCGGGCGAGGTGACACCTGGCCAGACCACAACCGCTGGAACACGAACGCCGCCCTCATGAATTCCACCTTTGCCACCACGAAGCGGGTGGTTGCTTGTAATTGGCGTGATGTATTTTTCACCTGAGGCAGCACGTTCCTCGAGGCCACAGTACAGATTACCACCGTTATCTGAATAAAAGATGATGACTGTTTCATCACTAATACCCTCAGCGTCAATCGCATCGAGCAGGCTTCCAACGGCATCATCAAGCGAATGAACCATAGCGGCATACGTTGGCGACTGTTGCGGAAGGCCCATCAATGGCTCGTGTGAGGAAAGCAACTTCTCTCTGACCTCCGGCTTCGTGCGGGCATCTACAGAGGAACCGAGCTTCTTGCGATAGCGTTCAATGAGTTCGGGCTTTGCCCCGAAAGGGGCATGGACGGAAAATTGCCAATAATTCAAAAAGAAGGGTTTCGTACGGTCTCTTTTTTTGAGCCAAGCAACCGCTTCTGCCGCCATACGATCTTCAATGTGTTCACCTGGCTTCCCCTCTTTGAACTGTGGATGTGAATATCCCCATGGCGCAAGGTAACTCTTTTTTGGTCCCGGGCCCCACCAATGCGGAAGATCAACATCAAACCCAGACTCAAGCGGCGAGTGCGGCTCACGACCAAGATGCCATTTTCCAAAATGTGCGGTTGCATATCCTGCGTTATGTAGAACCTCTCCAAGTGTTGGAAGATCCGGGTCAAGACGTGTCGCACTTTTAACATTCGTACATTTTTGACCTGGCACTCCTCGCTCGCTGACTGTCGCCTCGAAACGTTCATCAGCAAGGTGCGCTGCAGGTGCAGTCATCCCATGCCGAGCCGGGTTCTGACCCGTCATGATGCTGGCACGCGTTGGGGAACATATCGGACTGGCGTAGGCTTTCGAGAACGTCATACCACGTGCAGCGAGGCGTTCGATATTCGGTGTCTCATAGAGTGACGTTTTTCCATAAAGCGTTGTGTCAGCCCACCCTAAATCATCAGCCAATATCAGCACAATATTTTTGGTTTGATTACCGGCAGACACTGCCTGACATGCGATGACTGCTCCAAACGAACACAAAAAACGAAATAAGAAGCCGTTCACAATCACTCAGTCACTTTCACTTGTATTGTTGAAAAAGATCATCACGCTGCCACAACCATTTACACAAATGCGTTTCATTACGTATTCCATTGACCGATCTTTACAGGGAACTGGGGCCGGTACGCACAAATTTACCATTGCAACCTCTTCACCGATGACCTTTTACAAAAGAATTCTTCTTTGTTTTTTTGTCACAACAACAGAATGAAGACATTACCTTTTTCTCAAATAGATGCCGAACGCTTGCTGCCGACTTAATGAATGAAATCTCCCAGACGTGAGGCTGCTTTAATGATCACCCCCGCCTTTCAGCATCTCGTTCCTTACCTAAGGCCAACCAGCAAACCGCTCTTCGAGTCGATCAAAGACGAGACGCTCTCGACGACACTTCCCCTGCATCTAATCAAGCGAAGTATTTTCAAACTTTTCCTGGAACATCTGCACAGGATCATAGTCTGGCTTACCATACAGTTTCTGCTGCCGATCGATTCTGCAATTTGGGTAGTAATCAAAAATCTCACCTTTCCCCAAAACTCTGGGATCCCCTTGGGCCTCGAGTTCGGTCCTTAGCTGGAGCCATAGCCGGCTCACAGTTTCTGCAAGCGCTGGATCACCTGCCAAGTCCCGAACACAGTCAGGATCCTTCTGCATATCAAACAACTGCTCTTTAGGCCGCTTCCCAAAACTCATGTCGTACCATTTATTTTCAGCGGTGCCGTGAGTCAGGTTCGTCAGAAATTGTTTTGTTGGTGAGCCATCACAATTAAGCAGCCCATATTCGGGATCGCCTACCGGCCAGCGATGCGGCTTGAAGTTGCGAATGTATAAATACTGATCGTTGCGAAGGGCTCGTGACGGATACGCTACTGAGAGAAGTTCTCCATCCGTCCGACCAATATCGTGTCGCTCCTTTCCTAAAAGTGT
Organism: Planctomycetaceae bacterium; assembly: GCA_002862165.1. Lineage (GTDB taxonomy): Bacteria > Planctomycetota > Planctomycetia > Pirellulales > UBA1268 > UBA1268. The sequence continues at coordinate 641 of PKCL01000406.1, read as the reverse complement.
GTGATCTCGCTTCAGATCAATTCTTCCGGAACCATTCGAAAGCAATTGCGGCAAAAAACTACTCCCTGTCATCTGTTCATCCAGCGGCACCCCAGCAATATCTAACAACGTTGGTGCAAGATCTGGAAAGGTAATGAAATCAGTGACCGCACGACCGGGCTTGATACGATCACCCCAACGTACGGCAAACGGCACATGAAACCCATCGTCGTATATCTGGCCTTTGACACGGGGAAACGGCATCCCATGGTCTGACGTCGCAATAATCAGCGTATTCTCAAGTTTGCCGTGAGCTTCAAGATGCTTGAGTGCCTGCACAATGTGCTTGTCGTACCACTCCACTTCGATGGCATAGTCGGCGAGATCTCCTCGGATAGTTTCATTGTCGGGATAGTATTCAGGAACCACGACGTCAGCGAGATCTCGGCCATCAAGTTTCCAATTATCCAAGCCATACCCTCGGTGTGGCTCCTTTGTTCCAAGCCAGAAACAAAAAGGCTTGTCACCTGGTGTAGCCTTTAAAAATGCTTCAAAGTTCGCTGCATAATCAATACTATTAATCCCTTTATACGGCGGCTTCTTCTGGAGTTGATTCCATGGATGTCCTGCTGGGTTATCTGCTTTCCGACTTTTCCCAGCAT
>PKCL01000459.1 GCA_002862165.1 Planctomycetaceae bacterium | reverse complement strand
GCCGGATGAGTCCATACAACTGACCGACCAAAACATTCGTTGGTAGGTTCAAGTACATGCATTCGACCACGTTCTTCGTAGGCATCACGTGTCAGACTCGCAAGAATGAGGTCACCTGTTTCACTGAACAACCATACGCGAGACGGATCATTCGGAACAGGCTGCCGAATTAGAAATGCTGTTCCATGTTTGGCCGGCCTGTCCGTATCTGATGTGGGAACACTCGTTTCCCACAGTCGGTCACCAGATTCAAGATCAACAGCAGTCAGCATCCCGGTATTGCAATCACACCCGTAGATTGTATTTTTCTCAATGAAAGGAGTACTGTTGGCACAGTACACGGCATTTTTTGGCCCACCTCGCCAGACGACTTCAGCACCGGGTGAACCCTTTGCAAGGGAATACAGAGCACCAATTTTCCCAATGCCACTGGCAAAGAGAACCTGATCACCATTTAATTCCCCAAGTTGTGGCACCATGATCGACATGCCGTACATAGGCTTGAGTGGTTCTGACCAGAGTTGACGGCCAGTTGCAGGTTCAAGGCTGTTTAAATTGTCAGCGTCCCAGATCAGAAGCTGCTCTACGCCAGCAGATTGAATAAGTGTAGGAGGACAATACCCTTGCTCGCTTGCAGTCAGGGCGCGCCAGCGTTCTGTTCCGCTTACGCGATCAAAGGCAACGGCTATGCTGCCCTCACCTCCAACAACACAAATCACGAGGTCGTCGAGGACAAGTGGGTGACCGCAGAATCCCCAGATAGGTGTCTTGGCGCTGTATTCCTCCTTGAAATCTTTCTGCCATAGTAAGCGACCGTCGTTGGCATTAAGGCAAAGGAAATTGCCTTCAGATCCAAGAGCATACACTCGTCCATCACTCACTGTCGGCGTACATCGGGGGCCTGCAGCATAGGAAATCGAATATGGGCAATCGTATTCATAGGTCCATATTTCTTTTCCGGTAGTCGTGTCAAAACAGAGTACCCGTTCTTTACCAGAGAGTAGTGAACGGTTGTTTGGATTGTTATCTAAGTCGCCTTCGCTCTTTATGTAGTCGGTGACATAAAGACGCTCACCGACAACGGCTGGTCCTGAATACCCTCCTCCAAGAGGCACTCGCCATAGAACTGGTGGCCCATTTTCAGGCATGCTTTTTAAGATGCCTTCTTCATGCCAAATACCATCACGGTTTGGTCCTTGCCATTGTGGCCAGTCGTCAGCTTTTACACACCTTGTGGAAGGTGACACCAAAAAGCTGCTACACAAAACTACGAGCACCAAAATTATTCTCATGATGACATCTTTCGATATATGAGATGAAAGTGATTATCAGCTACGCCGTAGCATCTGCCATCGGTGGCAGGTCTACGGAAACGTCTATCCCATCAGGTCGCCAGTCTAACAGTTCCAGTTCAGCGGTTCTTCGCCCACGAAATTCATTGATCTTAGGCTTAAATGCAATATGGAACGGCTCACCAGGTGGCGGAAGATGAGGGATCCATTCAGCACCACCGAAAGCCACTGCTCGAATCCGAACACCATTTTGAAGAAGCGTGACAGACATATGCTTATCGCCATTGCCCATAGTTCGTGGTGGCTCCGCGCAGGTTACTCCTGAAGCACACAACAGAGGCCGTCTGTTTCCCTGGCCAAACGGAGCCAGTCGCTCAAGTTCGCCAATACTTTGAAGCGTAACGCCGGCAATCGTTGTTTCACCGTCAAGTTGTATTTGCGCCTGTCGTAGTTCTTTTGGCATGCGAGTAGCAACTTCTGAAAGAAATGCTTTGCGGAAGGCATCAATCTTTTTATCCTCAATGCGAAGTCCTGCCGCCGCAGCATGCCCACCACAAGTTATTAATAGTTCACGGCATGCCACGAGGGCTGCATGTACATCAAATCCTGGAACACTTCGGACGCTTCCGATTGCTGGTTTGGCCTGCAGTTCGTCTCGAGCCAGCATGACAACGGGCCGATGCCAACGCTCAGCGAGTCGTCCTGCCACAATTCCAATAACACCGGCATGCCAGCCGCGACCTGCGAGGACCAGTGCAGGGTCGGCATCTGGATCACATGTCTCTTTTACCTGTTTCGTTGCAGCGAGTTGAATACTTCGCTCTTCAGTCTCACGTTGCCCATTTAATTCGTGAAGGTAGTTTGCGAGTGTCGTGGCACGCTCAGTATCTGAAGTTGTTAGCAGTTCAATCCCACACCCAGCCTGACCAAGGCGGCCGGCTGCATTGAGTCGAGGTGCAAATCGAAAAGCGATATCTTCACTGTTGAGTGAAGATTTGTCACTGAGTTTCGCTAGTTTAAGAAGACGGGTGACGCCGGGTCCACCCTTTTCCCGTAAGCACTTGAGCCCGTACTTTACATATACTCGATTTTCATCAAGCAGGGGTACGACGTCAGCAATCGTACCAACTGCAGCAAGCCCTACGCATTGCAACAACATTTCCCGTAATCGTGGTGTAACTTGTTTTGCTCCACACGAACGAGTGGCCACAGCCCATGCGAGTTTGAATGCAACGCCTGCACCACAAAGATCACCAAAGGGATATTCTGATCCAGGTAATCGAGGGTGAACAAGAACATCTGCTGCCGGAAGACGGTCAGCAAAGTTGTGATGGTCTGTAATGATTAGCTCAAGGCCGATTTCACGTGCTACATCTGCTTCAGCAACACTGGCGATGCCACAGTCGACAGTCACGACAAGTTCCGCACCATCCTGTTTGAGTCGACGCAACGCATCGGAATTAAGGCCATAGCCCTCATCAAATCTATCTGGTACGTACCAATGTGGTTGTACATGAATTGCTTCAAGGCAGTGACACAAAATGGCAGTTGATGACATGCCGTCTGCATCGTAATCACCATAGATAACAATTTTGCGGCCGGCTTTGGCAGCAGCAAGTATTCTGTCGGCGGCTTCCGCAATACCAAAGAGTTCTTCGGGTTCTCGAAGATTCGCCATCGATGCATCGAGAAAACCACGGATTTTCTTTGGATCAGTAACACCTCTCGCGGCTAATAATCGTGCAAGAATCGGTGAGACCCCCACGGAT
>PKCL01000222.1 GCA_002862165.1 Planctomycetaceae bacterium | reverse complement strand
CACAGGTATTAAGAAGCGTACGATGGGATCAGTACAGGCGGAGATTCGTCGTAAGGTGCGTTTGCAGGATGTTCGGACGGCGATTGTTCGGTCGATGGTAGATGCATTTGGATGTGGAGATGTCTCCATTCAGTCTGGAACACCTATATTCCAAAATACTGAAATACGTTCATGTGATCGTATAACTAAGAGTGCTTGAGGAAATTTCTGTGTCGAAAAATGAAGTAAGTGCGCCGAGTACAGCAAGCATGTTGCCGATACTGAATACTTCAGCAGCGGTAGAGCACAATGAATGTTCCTCCGCTGAAGAAATTCCGATGCTCATGTCACGGAGGCTTCCGCCTTGGTTGCGACAAAACCTTGGTGAGGGTGGTGGGCATGGTGAAACAGCAGGGCTGATCGCGGAACTCAACTTAGAAACAGTGTGTTCTTCTGCAAAATGTCCGAATCGTCTGGAATGTTGGTCTGCTGGGACTGCCACGTTCATGATTTTGGGGAATGTATGTACTCGTCCTTGTGGATTTTGTTCAGTGCCAAAGGGAAAAACAGAAGCACTTGAAGGCGACGAGCCTCAAAGAGTTGCTGAGGCTGCAAGACGTCTGGGTCTGAAACATGTGGTTATTACAAGTGTGACGCGTGACGATTTGCCTGATGGTGGTGCGGATCATTTCCGAAAAACTGTTGAGGCAGTCCGACAGGCAACCGGAGCATCCGTTGAAGTACTTGTTCCTGATTTTATCGGTAAGCCAGGTGCACTCGAACTCATGTTACAGAGTCGCCCTGATGTCTTTAACCACAATACTGAAACAGTACCTCGACTTTATAGGCGTGTTCGTGGCCGCAAAAGTGTTTATGCATGGACATTGCAAGTACTTGCAGATACAAAAAAAATAGTCCCTAGCACAAAGACAAAAAGTGGATTAATGCTTGGTCTTGGTGAAACCCGGGAGGAATTATTGCAGGTGTTTACTGATTTGTTGAACCAGGGGGTCGACTTTCTGACGCTCGGTCAATATTTACAGCCAACGTTACAAAGTCTCCCAGTCGATCGATATGTTCATCCAGACGAATTCAATGAGCTCGGAGATATCGCTCGTCGTATGGGTTTTCAGCAAGTGGCGTCCGGACCACTCGTTCGATCAAGCTATCATGCACGTGAGATGGCAGAAGCTTAAAGAGAAACACCTCAGGTAGCGTTTAGGGCGTTCATGCCCGTATTGTCGATGCCTGTTGTCTTGCTTCACTCTTCAGACGGGTCATCAAGACCGTGTTCGAGGAGCTTCTTTCTAAGCGTATTTCGATTAATTCCTAAACGCCCAGCGGCCTTAAGTTGTACTCCATCACAGGCTGCGAGCATCTGAGCAATAAGTTCTCTTTCAACACGGCTTACTACCCGTTCAAAAAGATTTGCATCACCGTCCGGTGCTGATGCCATGCCTTGTTCAACAAGATCACGAGCCAGGCTATCTAGATCTCCACCTCGGCCAGGCATGGCAACGGCCGACTGCTCACCACGAAAAGCTGGTGGAAGAATTTTTATTGTAAGTTCATCGCTATCAGACATAATGACGCAACGCTCAACAACATTTTGTAATTCACGTACATTGCCAGGCCAGTGATGTCGAGCCAAAGCCTCCATAGCTGCTGGCTGTACTGTCATGGTATCTCGTTCATTTTCTCGGCAATAGGTCTCGAGAAAGTGGCTCACCAGTAATGGGATGTCAGCTCGTCTACCACGAAGTGGTGGCAGGTAAATCGGAACCACGTTCAGTCGATAGTACAGGTCCTCACGGAAAGTTTCTTTTGCGACTTCGTCAAGGAGTTCTCGATTACTTGCGGCTATAACACGAGTATCTACATGAATCGTTTCAGTGTCACCTACACGCTCAAATTCACGTTCTTGTAATACGCGGAGCAGCTTTACTTGAAGTTTTGGAGTGGTTGAATTGATTTCATCAAGAAAAATTGTTCCCGTGTGCGCGGCTTCAAAGCGACCGGCTCGATTTGCGACCGCTCCTGTGAAAGAACCCCGTACGTGGCCAAATAGCTCACTCTCTAAAAGGCTCTCTGACAGAGCCCCACAATTTACCCTGACAAAAGGCCCGCTGCCTCGCGGTGAGAGTTCATGGACAGCACGTGCTATGAGTTCTTTGCCCGTTCCAGTCTCTCCCACCAAAAGCACCGATGCAGTTGAGGCTGCCACCCGGTGGGTCATCGCATAGACCTCTTGCATGGCAGGACTTGTTCCGATGAAGCCTGCTATGGAGTTTAGGGAGTCGTCAGTTGGTTTCCTGAGCATCAGCGCCCGCTCATTTTTTTAGCGGTTGGAAAAGTGCAATAAGATCATGGCCTATCGAAGAATCATCACCGCGATCTGTCGTATTGTACATATCATTGATGATTCGTAAGGTGCTGTTTGTCAAAAGAATACCATGTAGCTCAAGACTTACCCCAAGAGAATCGACGGCCTTTTTTCGAATGCTTTTGTCTAGATCTGGGGCCCACGCTACATCAAAAAGTGATTGTTGGGCAGCGGGGCTGGGCATATTTGTGAGGAGTTGCATAGCAGGATCAAACGTTTCCGAATGTTTAAGGCCATTGTGTGCGACAGGAAAAGCTCCTCGAATATCCCATCCGTCATCCCCGAGTTGTCCGAGGATGGTGAGAGCGATGGAGGCACGTTGGAGTCGGTTGGTTCTTTGTTCTTGCCGCCAGCCTGCATCAATTGCCTGCGGTCCAGTAATTCGTGTGAGTGTCTCCAGAAATCGGGGTGGTATGACTTCTTCTCCATCCCCTATGTTTTTCAGAGTAGGAAAAAACTGGCTATCAAGCCTGTCTGTAAGCAGAGCATTATCTAGGTCATGAAGACGTAGGACGAGGCGGGTGCGTCGACGGCATGCTCTGTTGTCATCAAGAGGATCGAGCATCACGAGTATTGGTAATTGTTTACCGAGAGACTCTTGTTGTAATAATTCAACAACCTCTGCCACACAAAGGTCAGGCAGTCGGGCAGAAAGAATTATAAGTTGTAGATCAGGAGATTGTCGAACTTTCTGAACACATG
>PKCL01000152.1 GCA_002862165.1 Planctomycetaceae bacterium | reverse complement strand
GAGAGTATTGCAGGTTTTATTTCTATTGGCGATCTCAACGCGTATCAGGCCGGATATTGTGAACTAGCTTTACAAGAAGCCGAAAACTACATCCATGGCCGTGTGTAATTGGTTGAAACTGAATCATTGTTAATGAGTCCGGTTGCAATTATCAAGTCATACCTTTCACAGTATCCTTTTATCGCAAACTGTTTTCATCCATATCACTGTTCTTTCTATTCCTCTGTACCCGGCTCATAATATTCCTGAGAGTACCGACATTTATTCAAACACCTCCAGTGGCAATCCTCTACCAGACGTACACCAAAAGAGACTACATGAACATGCGTTTTTTAACCATTCTCTCACTACTGATTTTACTTGCACCACAAACTACCAGTGCTGATGTAACTCTTAACAATCTGTTTGGGGACCACATGATTTTGCAACAAGGCATTGCAAACAAGATTTGGGGTAAAGCAGATCCTGGCGAGAACATTTCGGTTTCTTTAGCAAAACAAAATCATTCGACCATCGCAAAAAAAGATGGAAACTGGTCGGTACACCTCGACGCCATCATGGAATACGGTGGCCCTCACACACTGACTATCGTGGGGAAAAATACTCAGACATTTGAAGATATCCTTATTGGAGAGGTCTGGGTCTGCTCAGGGCAATCAAATATGCAGTGGCCTGTTCAACAGACCAACGACGCTGACCTCGCGATAGCGAACTCAGACTTAGGACAACTTCGACTTATTTCTGTTCCTCAGGTAGGCACTCAAGAACCTCAATGGAACTTCAAAGGTGAATGGGCCGTTTGCTCTCCTGAAAATGTTGGTGATTTTTCTGCCGTTGGATTCTTCTTCGGACGTCAACTCCACCAAACACTTCATGTTCCGGTTGGGCTCATCGATAACGCGTGGGGTGGGAGTGCTTGTGAGGCCTGGATTGATAGGAACCTATTGTCGTCTGACGACAGGTTCAAGCCATTACTTGACCGATGGCTCAAAACCGAGTCCGAAATGCCTGAAGCTCAGAAAGTTTATGAAAAGCAAACGAACCTTTGGAAACAAGCTTTTGAAAAAGCAAAGGCTGAAAAAAAATCGCCTCCAAGACGTCCTCGACATCCAGATTTATTGCTTACTGGGAACTCTCGACCAGGAAACATCTTCTGTGGCGTGCTCGCGCCGACTATTGGTTACGGCATGAAAGGTGCTATTTGGTATCAGGGTGAGTCCAATGCAAGCCGGGCTGTTCAGTACCGTGAACTTTTCCCATTCATGATTGACTCATGGCGGAATGAGTGGGGGCTTGGCGACTTCCCTTTTTATTGGGTCCAACTTGCAGATTTTAAAGGCGAGAAGCCTGAGCCTGCTGAAAGTGAGTGGGCCGAACTTCGTGAAGCCCAAACAATGACACTCAAAAAGCTAGACAATACTGGTGAAGCCGTAATCATCGATCTCGGTGAAGGAAAAGACATTCATCCAAGAAATAAGGTTGATGTGGCAAAACGATTAGCACGGTTGGCACTTGCTGAAACATACAGCATACCGGGGATTGCATGCCGAAGCCCTCAATATCAGTCCATGAAAAAACAGGGTGACAAAATCATTTTATCCTTTTCACACATGAAGGCACAAGCAAATGGATGGAGGCCTTTTGATGTTCGTGACCCAATTGGTTTTACGATTGCTAATTCAGACAAGAAATTTGTGGCTGCAAACGCTCGAATACTTACTGATGGTCGCATAGAAGTCTGGAGTGGTGCGGTCACCGACCCGATAGCTGTTCGTTATGCATGGGCAGACAACCCAATCTGCAACATGTATTCTTCTGAGGGTTTGCCCCTCACACCTTTTCGAACCGATAATTTTCGAAGCATAACAGAGGGCCGCAATTGATTTATCAGACGATGTAACTTGACACTACTAGCAAAAAAGTAACGCGACGAGATACACTGCGATCAGATCTAATGACGTCTAAAAATGCTTTGCATTCATAAAAATGGATAGCACCAAGTACAAGGAGGTTCCAATGAGTCACGTCCTCAATACAACAAAAGACTTCTGCTACCAACTCGGATTTCTTTATGGATTTGTTCTGGTAAGCGCACTGACTGGTTGCAGCCCGTCTCTCAATCAACCCGTCAGCCAATCACTACCTCGTGCTAATACAACGACAGCCGATGTAACACACAATGTGCTCCGATCCCCTCGGCCAATTCCCGTTGTTGTGAAGCCTGCAGTTCCGTTTCGTGTCTCCCTATTGAACAGAAATAAAGCATCAGAAGCCTTAACAGAAAACAAGTTCTTGGCTGTCTCTGCCGACATACCAGCAGTACTTCCACAACAAGCCTCATTACGCAATCTCAAGCAAATCCAAAATGCAGCAACCGCATCTACATCATCTGAAATACAAAATACATTCGCCACATACCTTGATGCTTTCAATCGTCATGATGCTATTGCAATGGCATCTCACTGGGTAACAGACGGTGAAAACCTTAATCTTGATACTGGAGATCGGATTGTTGGGCGAACTGCTGTTGTGAAGGTATTCGATCAGTTATTTGCAAATGATAAGAGTGCACAGATAGGATTTCAGATTGATTCGATTCGATCAATTCATGATGACGTTGCTGTCGTAGATGGAGTTTCTCAAATGTCTCTTACTGACCAGAAGCCTAGGCAAAGTCGTTTCTCTGCGGTACTCGTTCGGCATGAAAAGAAGTGGCTCATGGAATCTGTTCGAGAAACTGCCGCAACTACAAATCCAACGATCCATGACCGACTCCAACAACTCAATTGGTTACGAGGTTGCTGGGAAGACATTAGCGACGGCGTCACCGCAAGCATTCAGTGTGAATGGAACGAGCAGGGTACGTATTTGATACGACACTATCTTATCACAGAAGAACTGGATCCCCCTGGTTCTGCAGAGCGACTTGCTGCAGGAATCCCGGCCCTTCTTCCGGAAAAAGATGCGTATAAAAAAATGGCCCAGCGATTCACTACGACTGAATATATTGGCTGGGACAATCAGCAAGGACAGATCTGCTCTTGGCTCTTTCGTTCTGATGGGCATGCTGCTCAATTCAC
>PKCL01000301.1 GCA_002862165.1 Planctomycetaceae bacterium | reverse complement strand
AACCATTGCATTATTGTGCTGTGGTCCGAACGTACGGCCCTGAGTATCTTGTGTATCACGAAGTTGTTTCTCAAGAAATTTCTTTGCCCCAGCAGGGTCGTTTTGTATCGCTTCTTGAAGTGTATTTTTGAGGATTTCTTGACGCCGCGCACGCCAGTCGACTGGTTCTTGTTGTGGTTGTGGTGTTCCAAGCGTTGCCTGGCCGATGAAAAAACCAATGACGATTGATATACCGACTGCGATCGCCGGTGCGAACCATTGCCAGAGGTCACCTCCAACCCGAGCAAAGCGACTCGTTTTTCCAGTACGACGATGTCCGGCATCGACTGCAACCATTTCAATGGTAGTTGCCAGAAGATTTTCTGGAGGTTCCGCTTCTGGCAAAACATCGAGTGTCTGCCAGAGTTCACCGAGATCCTCTGCTGGCGTTACGGGAGCATCTCTATGTTGGATTATTTCCTTTCCTTCTTTCTGACTCACTGAGATTCTCCTTTCTCAGCAAGGTAGGGTTTGAGAGCCTCTCGCAATTGTTCTCGGGCTCGAAAGAGCAACGACTTCACTGCCGGTACTGACAGTTTCATTGCTTCAGCTATTTCTTCATATGAACAGTGTTCAAACTTTGCCAGGAGAACCACCATTCGCTGGCGATCATTCAGGCCAGCAATAGCCTTTTGTACAACGCCCTGCAGTTCAACTTGATCGAGCTGGCGAGTAGGTAGCAGTCCACTTGCTGCAACGGCCATTTGTTCAAGACCAACCATATTCCCAGAGGCTGAAGGGTTCGCAACAACTCCCCATTCCTTTCGACGATATGCTCGTTGGCGAAGATCACTGGCAATATTATTTGCGATTGTATGAACCCACGTTGTGAACTTTGCTTTTGGCTCGTATCGATGGCGAGCTCTGTACACTCGCAAAAAAACTTCTTGGGCAAGATCTTCTGCCGTGGAATGATCGCCTACGTGATTCATAAAAAGAGTGACGAGTCGCGGTTGCCACAATGCAACAAGTTGTTCAAATGCTTCAGCATCCCCGTCACGCACACGAAGCATTAATAGAGTAGAAGGATCAGAAACTGTTGCCATAGCAGCACGATACATCGGATAGGAATATCACCCAAGAAAAAACATAGAGATCATTATCTTATCCGGAGGATTCTAATCTCTGATACGCCGGCTCTGTGATCACGTACGTTGATTCAATTATTGTGCCAGTGTTTCAGTTCCTTTTTGAACGGCACACATCGCATCATGTTCTCTTAGAACGAGGTGACGTCTACCTTTTTTCAGCCTAATTCGTCCTTTCTCACAAAAAGTGGAGCGGAGGAGGCTCGAACTCCCAACCTCGGCATTGCGAACGCCGCGCTCTCCCAGTTGAGCTACCGCCCCAAGAGAAGAATCGATGTTTCCTCGACTCATCGGAATTTGATCGTACGTACCGTAAGGGTGGGTGTCTAGCAGGGTGGGTGTCTCGCGATGGGGTCCACGGTCTACAATATGGTCATCGCATATCCCTTTCATTTTGGAAGAACACCGCTTCACGCATGCAAGCCCCTCCGATCATTGTTCGTGGCGCCCGGGAACATAATCTTCGTGATGTCACTGTTGGCCTTCCACGTGGCCGACTTGTATGTCTCTCAGGTGTGAGCGGTTCAGGCAAATCGAGCCTTGCCTTTGATACCCTTTACGCAGAAGGACAACGCCGATACGTCGAAAGTCTTTCAACGTTTGCTCGACAATTTCTGGGTCAACTGCCGAGACCAGATGTTGACAGCGTCACTGGTCTCTCACCCTCAATTTCGATTGCCCAAAAATCAGCTGGTCACAACCCGCGATCCACAGTCGCAACCATGACTGAAATCCATGACTTCCTGAGAGTTCTTTACGCAAGGATTGGCACGTCATACTGCCCTACATGCAGCAATATTCTTGAAGCTCAACCAAGAGACCAGATTGTTGAAAGGATTATACAGGCGCGAACTGGACGGCATGCAATGATTCTTGCGCCACTTGTCCGACAGGCTAAAGGGACACACCGTGATCTCTTCACTGATCTCGTACGTCAAGGGTTTACACGTGCACGCGTTGATGGAACTGTCCATCGTGTTGAGGATCCACCGGCTCTTGAAAAACAATTCAAACACACGATTGAAGTTGTAGTTGATCGTTTCACTGTGTCAGAAGAAACACGGAGTCGTCTTGCTGAGGCCGTTGAACTTGCTATCCGAACAAGTGGTGGCCAGGTGATTGTGACACAGGACACACTCAAGGAGGGCGAGGAGCCAGATGACCTGACACTCTCGAGTCAGTTTGCGTGTATTGCCTGCGGGATAAGTTACGACACGCCAGAACCACAGCTCTTTAGTTTCAATAGCCCACTTGGGGCCTGTTCTACGTGTGATGGGCTTGGTGATATTTATGGAATTGATGCCAAGAAACTGATTGTCGAGCCAACTCGTTCCATTAAAAAAGGATGTTTTGGGGTCCTCGGGCGTTTCCGTGACATGCCGCGATGGACACGTCGACTTTTGAACTCGGTTGCTGCTCACGCTGAGAAAAAAAAGGGCTACGACGCTGGCGTGATGCTCGACACACCATGGCAGGAACTCACACCCACCCAGAAAAAAATATGGCTTCATGGAACGGGGCTCGAGACCATTCAGGTGTCATGGCGACGCGGTCGAGCCGAACGGGGTGCAAAGACCAAGTTCGAGGGCATTCTTGCAATGCTGACAAATCGTTGGCGGAATGCAAAAAGTGGAATTATCCGTCGTATGCTCGAAAAATATATGAGCGTAAAGCACTGTCATGTATGTGATGGTGCCAGGCTTTCACCACAATCACGATCTGTTCGGATCACATCAGCTGCTGCATGCCCAACGGCACTTCTACAAACAAAAAAGAAAAAGAAAACACCTCGCACACAGAAAAAGACCAAGGCTACGAAATGGGAACTGTCATTGGACAAACTTTGTGCGCTGCCTATCAGTGACGCTCGGACATTTGTGTCAGACCTTATTCTCGATGATACGCAGCAGGTGATTGCCACAGAACTTCTCAAAGAAATCCGCAGTCGCCTACAGT
>PKCL01000132.1 GCA_002862165.1 Planctomycetaceae bacterium | reverse complement strand
CAACAATATCCCTGCGATCAGAGCAGAGATGGATTTGCCGGCGACAGACAGCAGATTGATCGAAGCACACACCTGCGATCAGAGCAGAGATGGATTTGCCGGCGACACAGATTCCGATTGCCGGTGTGCATTTGTATCCAATTGCCGGAACATTTTTGTTGATCTTTGCCACAGGATTTGCGTGGACAAAAATCTTCGTCTGATGCCAGAAGAAAGCTTTTGTCCCCAAGCAAATGAACACTGTGGGGGCCGAACTGCGGTCGGCCGCGCTTCAGATAAACACTCTGAACGGTGGGGGTAGTGGGGGAAGTGTGGGAGTGTTGTGATGAATAACGCAGCGGGGGAGAGCTCCGGCTTGACACCAAATTTCTTGTATTTGATGCACGAATTCGCCAAAGCTTCGCTTGCACAGCGCTGAGAACTGAGTGCCTGGGTGGAAGCACTCAGCCCTAAGGGAGCATAGCGGGGCGGGTGGGTCAAGAAATTTTGTGTCAGTTTTACGTTGGGTCAACAATATCCCTGCGATCAGAGCAGAGATGGATTTGCCGGCGACAGACAGCAGATTGATCGAAGCACACACCTGCGATCAGAGCAGAGATGGATTTGCCGGCGACACAGATTCCGATTGCCGGTGTGCATTTGTATCCAATTGCCGGAACATTTTTGTTGATCTTTGCCACAGGATTTGCGTGGACAAAAATCTTCGTCTGATGCCAGAAGAAAGCTTTTGTCCCCAAGCAAATGAACACTGTGGGGGCCGAACTGCGGTCGGCCGCGCTTCAGATAAACACTCTGAACGGTGGGGGTAGTGGGGGAAGTGTGGGAGTGTTGTGATGAATAACGCAGCGGGGGAGAGCTCCGGCTTGACACCAAATTTCTTGTATTTGATGCACGAATTCGCCAAAGCTTCGCTTGCACAGCGCTGAGAACTGAGTGCCTGGGTGGAAGCACTCAGCCCATCCACTTCCTTAGCGTACGTCGAATGTACCCACGCGTTTGTACACCAGATGTGCGAACTCGGCGAGCGTTTCATAGATGACCGACACGTAGTTTTCAAATCCAGACTGGCTCTTCCATCTTCCAAAGTGCATGACATCATCCTTCGACATGCCGGCCATGAGGAGGGCACATACACCGCCCCGGCGCAGACTGTGTGTGAGGAATCGACCATCGGAGAGGCCGTACTCTTTCATGTGTTCGGCGAGCTTACTGTTCACGACGGTACGGTGAATCGGCACTGCCCAGGAATCCTGGAATACAATGTCCTCGCCTTCTGGATATCGCCCGTGGATGACATTAAACGCATCGTACAATTCGATCAGCGCGGACACGGGGCAGAGCAGGTGTTCCTCTAATCTCGGATACGTTCTTGTCACCCAGTCGAGATCGTTTTTCGATGAGGTGAGCTGCAGTTGAACGGCCTGGCAATTGCCCGGCTTTGAAACTTCCGCGCCCGTCAGTGCTTCCATTTCCCCCTTTTTGTTGAGGAAGGAATTTCGAAACTCCACATGTTTCCATCGCAGCTGGACAGGCTTTGACTTTCCGCAGCTGTCCGGGACCTGGAGATACTCGCAAGATCGAAGTACGAAACAGAACCCTACGCACAGCAGTGCCGAGAAAACCTTTTCCTCGTAAGTGGGGCCCGTATGCTTCTGGAGCAGTGCCTCAATGAACCAGTTTTCCATCGGGTACTTGGGGGCTGCCTTCGGTTGGAGTACACGAAGGAATTTCAGGTACCTGGTTAGCAATGGATGTTTTGTTTCGAAGGGGTCCGGCAGCCCGAGCGATTTGTGGACATCGGTAATTGCTGCCATCTTCTGACTTGCTGTGGCGGCTTTGTTACCGAAATCATCGGCGTTAATACTCATGTAACCAAGATAACCATACGACCATGCTGTAGGGTCCTCGCCTGGGTGTAAGACCGGGTCGATTCCCTCGCCCGCACAGTATCGCATCCATGACTTGAACTCTCCGCCATAGCGCGCGGCGGTGATGGGTTCAGCTCCAAGCCTCAGCACTTTCTCCAGGTGAGTGCGTGCGTTGGCCCTTTGGGTCTGACCCTTCTCCGTCCACTTCGGGTGATAGTCCAGCTCGCCGCTTGCGCCCTTGCGACGGTACTCTTTCTCACGTAACTCTTTCTTGAAACTGTCACGCTCACCTATGAATGCTTGGCTGGCCACTGGGTACGATAGAGCCATGAGGTCTTCGTCAGGGGTACCGCTGCCCGCGTCGATGATGGACATGGGGAGGATCCTATCGTCTGGTGTTGTGTCGGGCCGAAAGGGTCGGTCGTACTTGGATGGTGTATGACCTGGCTTTTGGGATTTCTTGTTCAAGTCCCATCGAATCCCACGGGAGAGTGTGTCGTTCGGGAACCAGCCTTCGGTTATTGACAGCCAAAGCTTTCGAGGGACTAAGGCTGGCGAGCCCTCTCGGTCGATGTCATCCAGCAGGCGGTGGGTCCGTGTCTGACACTCGCCGCTCAGATCTCTGACGTAGTCACGGGGCTCTCCAGGCTCAATGCGGAGTTCCGGACCACTGGGGGAGATGAAAACTCTCTCGCGGCGTTTGTGACAACGGCGGTCGTGGAAACGTTCAGCTTCCTCTGGATCATTGGGAATCTCGCCCTTCCTGTCGCAGAGGCAGCTCGAGGATGGGCGTGACTCCAACGAGTAACCTTTGGGAGGTTTAGTCCCCCGAGGTTTCTGTTCGGCGGGGGCCAGTGAGCACGCGCTCGCATGGAGCGAGATTGGTTCATCGCAGAGTGGGCACTTTGGTAAGCATCGTTCATTAGCGCATTTGGCACTTTCGCACCAGCGGCATAGAGGCTCCATCTCGTCATCGGAGTCGCTCGACGGCTCGGCCTCGAAGAGGTGCCTATGAGTACACGCTTTGCACCACATCGCCTCGGCAGGTGTGGATGGGATTGAGTGGTGGCAGTCATGGCACGTGGTCTTTTTCTTGGCTCGAGCGCCTCGGCCGCTCTCTCGGGTGGCGGCAAGGTGATGGACCTTGTAGTATTGTGGGAACCGGCGGAGCGCTTTCACCGTCATTCGCACAGAGCATTTTACGCAGTAGTGGAAATG
>PKCL01000168.1 GCA_002862165.1 Planctomycetaceae bacterium | reverse complement strand
AATTGACACGATTTTCTTGTCAATTCTTGCGAGACACCCAACAGCTAGTGAACGTGGGATGGCTCGTCGTGAAATTGAAACAGCCGCACAGAGTCCAGCAGCCGGCTGTGGAAACCTCATTTGGGCATTACTCAACACCAGAGAATTTATGTTTATTCAGTAACATGCTGTGTTGAGTGATCCATCAGTCGAAAGAAACAGCTAGCGTGTCCTAACTGTCTAAGTCGATTGGATATTAAAAATACTATTTTTTGTGTCATATATACCAATAAGCGACCTTATTTATTGGAGTTTCACTTCCTGTAGCTTTTGATATTGGCTAAAATAACTGATTCATCGTTTTTCTAAGCTATATCTGAATATGGTCTTTTTTTAGGGTTTTCATATGGCTAGCTGTACACAAGATAAATTTCTAAGGCTACGAGTGCTCTCAATTGCTTTCTGTGTTGGTGCTTTGCTCCTGAATGCATCCTCATGGGCTGCAAAGCCTGATCCCGATACAGAATGGAAACCCCCAAAACTGCCCGAGGCCGTAACCATGAAACCGGACGGTACAGCACTCAATGTAGTGCCTATCGATCGAAGTACACGATCTGACATTGAGCAAGCAGCGGCACAGATCGATTCGATTCTTGAGGCCTATTGGAATGAAAATAGCACCAAAACTGGTAACAGAACTTCTGACCATGAATTTGTACGACGGGCTTATTTGGAACTTGCCGGTCGTATTCCCACCATCAATGAAGCCAGCATGTTCTGTGATTCAAACGATAGAAAAAAACGTGGAAAATTAATTGATAGTCTCCTCGAAAGCCCAGGGTATGTCAGCCACTTTTACAATTATTGGGCAGATATCCTGCGGCTAAAAGAGCGACATGATAAAAATATTTTTTTTGAGCCATATATGGCATGGGTGAAGGAATCGCTTGCAGAAAATATTCCGTACGATGAATGGGTATACAGCCTGCTGACTGCCAATGGTCGAATTGTAGAAAACCCGGCGACCGGTTTTCAACTTCGAGATGCTGGAATGCCTCTAGCATATGTAGACAACACGGTCAGAGTGTTTCTTGGCACACAGATAGGATGTGCCCAATGTCATGACCATCCCTTTGATCGATGGACCCAGCAGGAATTCTACAAACTAGCAGCCCTGACAAATGGCAGCCGATTTTCTGCGAAACAGGTTTTTTTCGGTGGGATGGGGGAAGCATCATTTGGACCTAGTGACCCTTCAGTAAATGTAAAAGATGCACCTTCATCCAATTCACCATTTAAAAATGAAGATGACCTGATTCCGAATCTTGTCCGTCTTCGGTATGGTATGAATACCGCAATTGATGAAGGGAAAGTTGGTGGAGGAATTCGAAATTTTTTTGATTCATCAACGATGATGCTCAGCAGCATGGATGATGAATTCAGGCTGCCACACGACTATCAATATGACGACGGTGAACCACTTGATGTCGTCGAACCGGCAGTACTGTGGGGGAAAATCCCTGAATTTGCTGAAGACGAAGATAATCGGGCTCGTTTTGCTGCCTGGCTCACCTCCCACGACAACCGACAGTTTGCCAGAAATATTGCCAATCGCATGTGGAAGAAAGTGATGGGTGTCGGGCTGGTTGAGCCAATCGATGATTTTCAAGAAGGAAACATACCAGCTATTCCAGAGTTGCTTGAGCATCTCACCGATGAGATGCTGCGAGTCAATTTTGATCTCCGTGAGTTTGTGCGGCTCCTCGTATCTACAGAAACGTATCAAAAAGTGGCCGTCATCTACGACCCGACAGCCGCCGAGCCACATCGATACGCTGGACCAGCACTCAAGCGGATGACTGCTGAACAACTCTGGGATTCACTTCTTACATTGATTGCGACCAATGAATGGGCATATCAACGACCGACTGCACAAGAGATGAAAACTGTCTATGGCATTGATATGTCCACTGTTGATTATGAAGAATTTGAACAGTCATTCAAAAATTACAATGACTACAGACGAGATTTGAGCAGAACTCGTAATAAAAACTGTGGCTTAAATGGACTGACTCTCGTTCGTGCAAGTGAACTTCCGCAGCCAAGCGGCTCGAGTCATTTACTTCGGCAGTTTGGCCAAGGAGATCGAGAGGCAATAGAAACCGCAAAACAGTCGGCAACAGTGCCTCAAATTCTGACACTCTTTAATGGCTGGATGACCCATGCCATGCTGTCGAAAGGCTCAGTAATTTATGATTCAGTCTCACAGCAAAAAACGCTTCAAGGTGCCGTTGATACAATTTTTCTTGCAATACTGACGCATGAACCGGATGCTGATATGCGGAAAGCTGCCGAAGCAGAAATTAAACAGTCGCCAAATCCTGCGGTAGGCTGTGGAAATCTTATATGGGCCCTTTTGAATACACGAGAATTTCTCTTTATTGACTGATCGAAACACCAACATGTTCATTGAAAACGTATTCTATTTTTATCAAGAACGATCAATGGGCCAAAACGTACATTCACCAACTCACCAATCGTCCACATGACAGGAGTTCATACTATGTCTCACGATCGTTATGCAAAATGTGTTGAGGATCAACACTCTCGGCGGGCCATTCTTTCAGGTATTGCCTCGACTCTTGGTGTCAGTCTTATGTCACCGTGGTCCCATGTACTTGAGGCAGCACCTGCATCAAAAGCTACTAAGGCAAAAAAGGTTATTTACTTCTATATGGGTGGAGCAATGAGTCATATTGACACATTTGATCCAAAACCCGATCGACCAGATATTCAGGGCGATGTTGGTGTTGTAAAAACAAAAACACCGGGCATTGTCTTTGGCGAACACATGACCAATCTGGCAGAACTACAAGACAAACTTGCTATTGTTCGATCGATGACAACTGAAACAGCCGATCACAGTAAAGCTCGGTATTGGTTGCAGACATCCTACCCAGTACTCAACAGTATTCGACATCCGTCAATGGGTGCGTGGATTTCCAATGAAATGGGCAAGATAAATAAATCACTGCCTCCATATGTATTGGTCAACAGCGGTGGAAATGGCCATCCTGGTGCAGGGTTTCTTGACCCATCGCTTACTCCTGTCCCCGTCGCTG
>PKCL01000220.1 GCA_002862165.1 Planctomycetaceae bacterium | reverse complement strand
AATTGACACGATTTTCTTGTCAATTCTTGCGAGACACCCAACAGCTAGTGAACGTGGGATGGCTCGTCGTGAAATTGAAACAGCCGCACAGAGTCCAGCAGCCGGCTGTGGAAACCTCATTTGGGCACTACTCAACACCAGAGAATTTATGTTTATTCAGTAACATGCTGTCTTGAGTGATCCATCAGTCGAAAAGAACAGCCAGCGCGTGCTAACTGTCTAAGTCGATTGGATATTAAAAATACTATTTTTTGTGTCATATATACCAATAAGTGACCTTATTTATTAGAGTTTCCGCTTCCTGTAGCTATTGATATTGGCTAAAATAAATGATTCATCGTTTTTCTAAGCGATATCTAAATATGGTCTTTTTTTAGGGTTTTCACATGGCTAGCTGTGCACGAGAAAAATTTCTAAGGCTACGAGTGCTCTCGATTGCTTTCTGTGTTGGTGCTTTGCTCCTGAATGCATCCACATGGGCTGCAAAGCCTGATCCCGATACAGAATGGAAACCCCCAAAACTGCCCGAAGCCGTAACCATGAAACCGGACGGGGTAGCACTTAAGGTGTCACCAATCGACCGAGGTACGCGATCCGACATTGAGCAAGCAGCGGCACAAATTGATTCCATTCTAAAGGCTTATTGGAATGAAAATAGCACCAAAATTGGTAACAGAACTTCTGACCATGAATTTGTACGACGGGCTTATTTAGAACTCGCCGGTCGTATACCCACCATCAATGAGGCCACCATATTCTGTGATTCAAACGACAGAAAAAAACGTGGAGAACTCATTGATACTCTCCTCGAAAATCCAGGGTATGTCAGCCACTTTTACAATTACTGGGCGGATATCCTGCGGTTGAAAGAGCGACATGAAAAAAATGTTTTTTTTGAACCGTACATGGCGTGGGTGAAGGAATCGCTTGCAGAAAATATTCCTTATGACAAATGGGTATATAGCCTGCTGACTGCCAATGGTCGGATTGTAGAAAACCCAGCAACTGGTTTTCAACTTCGAGATGTTGGAATGCCGCTAGCATACGTAGATAACACCGTCAGAGTGTTTCTTGGCACACAAATAGGGTGTGCCCAATGTCATGACCATCCTTTTGATCGATGGACCCAGCAGGAGTTCTACAAACTCGCAGCCCTGACGAATGGTAGTCGGTTTTCTGCGAAACAGGTTTTTTTCGGTGGGATGGGAGAAGCATCATTTGGACCTAATAACCCTTCAACCGATGTCAAAAATGCATCTTCATCAAATTCACCATTCAAAAATGAAGATGACCTGATTCCAAATCTTGCCCGTCTTCGATATGGCATAAATGAAGCAATCGATATGAAGAAAGTTGGTGGTGGAATTCGGAATTTCTTTGATTCATCGACGATGATGCTCAGCAGCATGGATGATGAATTTCGGCTGCCACACGACTACCAATATGACGATGGTGAACCACTTGATGTCGTCGAACCTGCTGTCCTGTGGGGGAAAATTCCTGAGTATGCCGAAGATGAAGATAATCGGAGTCGTTTTGCTGCCTGGCTCACCTCCCACGACAACCGGCAGTTTGCCAGAAATATTGCCAATCGTATGTGGAAAAAAGTGATGGGTGTCGGGCTGGTTGAACCAATCGATGATTTTCAAGAAGGAAACATACCAGCTATTCCAGAGTTGCTTGAGCATCTCACTGATGAGATGCTGCGACTCAATTTCGATCTGCGCGAATTTGTTCGACTCTTGGTATCTACAGAAACATATCAAAAAGTGGCTGTCATCTATGACCCGACTGCCGCCGAGCCACATCGGTACGCTGGACCAGCACTCAAGCGAATGACTGCTGAACAACTCTGGGATTCACTTCTCACATTGATTGCGACCAATGAATGGGCATATCAACGACCAACTGCACAAGAGATGCAAACGGTCTATGGCATTGATGTGTCTACTGTTGATTATGAAGAATTTGAACAGTCATTCAAAGATTACAACGACTACAGACGAGATTTGAGCAGAACTCGTAATAAAAACTGTGGCTTAAACGGACTGACTCTCGTTCGTGCAAGTGAGCTTCCGCAGCCAAGCGGCTCGAGTCATTTACTTCGGCAGTTTGGCCAAGGCGATCGCGAAGCAATAGAAACCGCAAAACAGTCTGCTACAGTGCCTCAAATTCTGACGCTCTTTAATGGCTGGATGACTCACGCCATGCTGTCGAAAGGCTCAGTAATTTATGATTCAGTCTCACAGCAAAAAACTCTTAAAAGTGCCGTTGATACGATCTTTCTTGCAATACTGACGCATGAGCCGGATGCTGACATGCGGAAAGCTGCCGAAGCAGAAATCAAACAGTCGCCAAACCCTGCGGTAGGTTGTGGAAATCTTATCTGGGCCCTTTTGAATACACGAGAATTTCTCTTTATTGACTAATCGAAACACCAACATGTCCATTGGAAACGCATTCTATTTTTATCAAGAATGATCAATGGGTCAAAACGTACATTCACCAACTCACCAATCGTCCATATGACAGGAGTTCATACTATGTCTCACGATCGTTACGCAAAATGTGTAGAGGATCGACACTCCAGGCGGGCCATTCTTTCAGGTATTGCCTCAACCCTTGGTGTCAGTCTTATGTCACCGTGGTCTCATATACTCGAGGCAGCACCTACTTCAAAAGCTACTAAGGCAAAAAAGGTTATTTACTTCTATATGGGTGGAGCAATGAGTCATATTGACACATTTGATCCAAAACCCGATCGACCAGATATTCAGGGTGATGTGGGTGTTGTAAAAACAAAAACACCGGGCATTGTTTTTGGCGAACACATGACCAATCTGGCAGAGCTACAAGACAAACTTGCTATTGTTCGATCAATGACAACTGAAACAGCCGATCACAGTAAAGCTCGGTACTGGTTGCAGACATCCTATCCAGTACTCAACAGTATTCGACATCCGTCAATGGGTGCATGGATTTCCAATGAAATGGGCAAGATAAATAAATCACTGCCTCCATATGTATTGGTCAACAGCGGTGGAAATGGCCATCCTGGTGCAGGGTTTCTTGACCCATCGCTTACTCCTGTCCCCGTCGCTG
>PKCL01000218.1 GCA_002862165.1 Planctomycetaceae bacterium | reverse complement strand
GAGCACATTGGGTTGAGTATGCGGGTAATTGACACTACAGACAACTGATTCGTACTCGGTGTATTGAAGCACAAACGGAGACAGCAGATGAGAATAATGATCAGTATGATGTTCGCGATCACCGCGGTCACGGCACATGCAGTTGAGGCACCAAACTTCGTCATTATCTATGCAGATGACCTGGGATACACTCAGACAAGCGTCCCGATGATGAAAGATCGTCCTGAATTAGCCCATGCACTTCATCAGACTCCAAGTCTTGAAAAGTTGGCTTTGAGGGGCATGCGATTTTCTAATGCGTATTGCCCTTCACCAGTCTGCACTCCATCACGCGCGAGCATCCAGTTTGGCAAAACGACGGCACGTGTTGGTTGTATATCAATCCATGACGTTGTGATGAACAAAAAACAGATTGATATGAGCAAGAACCTCTCCATTGCAGAGATGCTCAAGGAGGCCAACGAAGAGTATGTCACAGCTTTTTATGGCAAAGGCTGTACACCGATGGGCTGGTTCAAGGATCACGGTTATGACGTGACCGATTTTCACCATAAACATCCCAATGGGAATGGACATGGTGACTGGTGGGAGCCTGCCGATAAAACCCCAATACCGGATGACGACCCCAAGCGTGTCTTCAGTCTGGCAAAGACCGCTCAAGAATTTCTAAAAGAACGTGGTAAGGATCGAAAACCATTTTTCATGACGATCTCCCATTATGCCGTGCATGTACGCAATACATCCCTCAAGAGCACAAGAGAAAAATATCTTCGCATCCTTGCCACAGAGAACGGCATTGAGGGTGGGATTCCAGATATCTCAAAATTTGATACGAATGCCCATGAGATGCCAAAGAAACTACAGGCACTATGGGAAAAAGCCAACTACGCGGCCATGATGGAAAACATGGACACATCGATTGGAATGGTTCTCGACGAACTCAAGGCACAGGGACTCGAGGACAACACCTACGTCATCTTTTCTTCAGATAACGGCGGAGGCCAGAGCAACGCTCCTCTCCAAGGTGGGAAAGCCAAAATGTGGGAAGGTGGCTTACGCATTCCAATGATTGTGGCCGGGCCTGGAATCACTGCGAATTCGCAGTGCGATCAACCGGTAGCACAGTGGGACTATTTAACAACGATGCACGATCTTGCTGGCAGTAAGGCCGCGTTACCAAGTGATTTGGATGGGATTAGTTTGCGACCCGTTTTTGAGAAGGGCAACGATGGCAAGCTTGCTACACGTGACACCGGTTTTGTTTTTCATTTTCCTGCACATTACACGGTACCCATTACCGCATTCAGAAGCGGTGATTTCAAACTGATGCGACATCTCAATTCGGGTGAAATCAAATTGTTCAATGTCGTAAGAGATATGGGTGAGACAAATGATCTGACGAAACAGATGCCCGAGAAAACGACAAAAATGGTGCAGCAGTTGGATGCGTATCTTCAGAAGGTAGGCGCATGGACAATGGATGAGGTCTACGCAACCCGAACAGAGGAGCTGGAAAAGTGGACTACAGAACATCAAGCCAAAGTTGATCAGTTGAATCAGCAGTTAAACAATCCAGATTTACTAAAGAAAGACCGTGCTGAGCTCAGTAAAAGTCGAGATGATACCCTGGAAAAAATTGAGCATGATCAAAAAAATCTTGACAAACTGAATCGGGATCAAAAATCGGATCTCTGGTTCTGAAAAATCACAGCTAGGTGAAACTGATTCAGAAGAAATCAATTCGGCATTAAGAGATTCTTCAATACAACAAAAGAATCTCTTGATGTTTGTGGTATCTCGCTAGGCGTTGGGCGTGAACACAACAAACTTCTCGAACGATCGTGATCTATCAATTCAGACTATTCTCTGATATTCGTTCCCACGATAATGGCGACCCCGAAACGTCTACCTTATCCTTCTCATAGCGAATCGTGGTCCATTTACCCCTGAGTGGGAGTCGGATTTCCATCCATTCCCAGTCGTCTGGCAGGGCTGGACGCACAAGCAGTTTATTCTCAGGGATGGAATACTTGAGCCCACCTAGACCTTCAAGATACAAGAGAATTTTTCCAGCATTGAAGTTCGAGTATTGGTCTCCAAAAAGCGTGCGGTCACGGCGGTACGCTTCTGGTGCAACAGGAATGTTCCATTCGTCGTGCCAGTTGTAATTACCAATGTGATTAAGTGTTAATTCCGGGGCAACGGAAAGCCCTTGGCAGAACATTCCGTCGAGCATGAAATAGGCCGTGTCTGGCGTATACCCAAAGGAATCATCCACTTTCGTGTCGAACTCCTGCATTGACTGTTTTGACATCGCAAGTGGAAAAAACTCACCAAAGAAACCCTTCTCGCGATCAACTGCCCAGTGCTGCACCATCTCCTCAGCATATTCTTTTGGAAAATACGGTGACCGCATTGCCCAAAACGAGTTTGTCCCAATCAATCCACTCTTTGGTGCTGCGAAATACTTTTCTATACCATTCATCTCCCATCGCTGATCAAACATGAGTCGAACATGGTCAGGATCAGTACGCACCAGTGATTGCCAGTGACGCACATCTGCTTCTTTCCCAAGAACTGACGCCATGCGAGCAAGTGTTTCCGCCACTTCGAACTCATTCATCGCAAAATTGGTGAGCCTCTTACGAAAGAGCTTTTCAAAATGATCTTCATAACTTGCTCGTAGAAACTCAACGTCACCCGTATGCTCATAAATCTGCCATGCACCAAGAACATGCTCAGACATTTCTCCACCGTATGCACCACTGTGCCAGGAGGTCCCCTTGTTGTCAGAAAGCATACGGATGCCATTGGGCAGTTCACGAAATCGATCGTTCTCGGTGAGATGCTTCCATGTCAGAACATTTCCGTAGCCGTATTGAGCCTTGTCCGCAACCCACGACCCAACTTTTATTTGGAACATCGCATCATAACGATGAAGTCCAAGAAAGTTATTTACAGCTGTCTGTGTATGGTTCTCCATCTCCCACCCGCTGCCAACATCAATTGAATACATCAGGTAGAGAGACCAGAGGTAGTAATAGATATCGACAAACTTTTTATCGGGACAACGAAACCAGGGAATTTCATCATTCAGGAGTT
>PKCL01000084.1 GCA_002862165.1 Planctomycetaceae bacterium | reverse complement strand
TGTCAAAAATTTGTTATCAGACTGGTGGTGTATATATTGCCGTTCACGCAAATCGTAACGTGCGAGGTCGGGTGAATGACCGCATGACCTCGCCAATGTCCTCACGGATTCGGTATTTTTTCGACCCAGAGTCACTTCGTGATTATCAGCCCGATTACCTATCAGCAGCAAAATTAAAACAGAGCATATCGTCTAATGCAGCAAAGCAATCGCTTGTTATGGCAGCAGCAGCGACAAATTTAAAGCCAATGACTTCTCCGGAAACAATTTTCCCTAAAAAAAGTGAAGGCGAGTTGGCCAACCTACTTTCTTTAGCGCAAAGAAGTGCCGCCGTTTTACAGCCAAGAATCGATCTCATTCATGGTCAACTTTTAAGAGGGTTGCAAGATAGAGATCGGATTCAGGAAGAACGGTGGAAAGCAGGATATGACTTGGCGATGGGTCGAATCTTGGCGATGAAAGTTCGGACAGACGCATACAATTTGATGCTCGCAAGAGCCAAGGCAGGCATGCAATTTAAAAGTGCAAAAAGTGACACATGGGCACTACGACCAAGTGATGTAGTGAATGTAGGTTCACGAACGGAAAAGTTGGCACAGCAAGCACGAATGTATTTGCAACGTGTAATTGAAGATCATCCGGGAACGCCGTGGGAATTTCTTGCTGATCGTGAGTTGAACCAGCCATTGGGATACGAATGGAAGGAGATTCATACAGGTATCAACGATCCGCCAAAACCACGGCCTCCAGGTAACAACAACAGGCCCAGCCCTCGTGACGATAAGCCTAGGTCTCTTGGGCCACCAATGCCAAAACGGAACCTAAAGAGAATCTGACTTGCAGAGGATTCAATTAGATCACGTTTTGATTCTGAGAACAGATTGCTTGGTAAGTCATCGTTGGCGTACAAGATGTTACGCTGCTAGCCTGTGACAACAAATATTGTTAAAACGGGCTATGGAAATGTTTATGAAAGAGGTGGGCTAATTCTTTGGCAGGGCGTTTCCACTTCTGCTTAATAAATCAGGTTTTCCTCAGCGAAATGAGCCCGGCTTTCATAGGCATGAAAGCATCGTGAGAGACGGCTTGATAAAATTCGCAGAAAGAGGCCGCGGAACTGCTGCTCGGATTGATCTGCTGTTGGGATTGCACTGTCTGCTGGGAACGTAAAATCCTCCATTCTTTTGTCGAATACTACAAGGTCGTCATTGACATCATGGACCTGCATGTGGGCTGTTGTTCTCCCGCGATATAGCGTCGATCCTTCATGTAGGGAGAAGTGGTCAAGGTCGATCCCAACAACAAGGTCAGCATCAACAGCCTTTCCGAGCGTTGCGTAGTCGACCCAAGCATTTTCATCAAGCCATCTGGACACTTCCTGCTGGCTTATGATTTTCACACCACGAACATTTTCACGAATGTTGGCACCAATGCGTTCCGCGAGTTCACGAGCGGTCCCAGCGTCTGTAAATTCAAGTTCCACTATTGGCTTGCAGACAACAACTACATGTTTTCCACGGAGCTCATTGTATTCTGCGGGCACATCTTCTGGGTGGAATAGGTAGGCAACCGTGAGCACTGTGGAACAACCGCTTGTGAACAAAATGAGTCCACAGCTGAAAATAAAAATCCAGACAACCTGATTGATCGTACGTCCGGATAGTAATTTCATTTCATTTCCTTGGTGAGAGATCTCAATATCGCAGTAGTGAGGAGAGGCTAACGAGAAAACTTATCCAATCTCAACGCCAGTTCGTTCATGAACATGTCAATTCACTGTTCTGAAGTGGTACCCAGCATCAAATTTTGTTTAGAGTGGTAGGATGGAGAAAAGAGGCTGTTTTGTGTAGTTGTTATGTCAGAGAGCCATAGTGACTATGTTTCGAGTTGACTACCACAGGTGCTGGGGAATGAGTAACCAAAAGAGCCGTTCAGGATTTTCCAGGAATGTTTCTCATGGGCTACCATCAAGTTGGGATTGGCGACAACCCGTAATTGTTGGCGTTTCTGGAGGGGCGGATAGCATAGCTCTTTTACATAGCTTGGCGGAGCTTTCGAGAGGAGAGAAAAGTCCGGTATTAGTCGTAGCGCATGTTGAATATGATCTTCGTTCAGAGGCAAGTCGTGATAGAGAATTTGTCGTTGAGCAGGCTAAGCGACTCGGCTTTCCTTGCCACTGGAAAAAAGCTTGTATGCAAAGTGTCCCGAGGATACAGCAAGGTGATGGCACTGAGGCCTTAGCACGACATCTTCGGTATGATTTTTTTACACAATTAGCGTTCGACATCGGTGCACGTCATGTCGCACTAGGACACACCCGCGATGATCAAGCAGAGACAATTTTACATCGTTTGCTGCGAGGAACGGGACTCGGAGGTGTAATGGGCATGCCTTCTTCTCGAGAACTTAGTGAAGGGGTGAGTCTCGTTCGCCCTATGTTACAGGTCAGGAGGCAGCACGCTCGTGATTTCCTTCAGGCAATCGGACAAAATTGGCGGGAGGATGAGTCTAATAATCAGCTGCATTTTTCCAGGAACTTTCTTCGCCACCGAGTGCTTGCAGAAGTGGAAAGTGGTCCTTATCCTGCCGCCATTGAGGCTTTGGTTAGATTTGGGGAGCAGGCAAGTGCAGAAATGTCATCTCGTTTACAAAAAATAGATGCAGTGATTGAAAAAAGTGTTGAGCAAAAAATCGATGGAAGAATATTGATTCACCAGAGAGGAATTGGTGATGACCGTACGATTGTGCCTGGAACACTCATTGAAATCTGGAAAAGAAAAGGTTGGCCACGTCAGGAACTTTCCAGCAAACATCTCAATCAACTGACCGAAATGATTTTTTATGGATTTTTCGAAGATGCGTCTGTTCCGAAGGCAGTTGACTTACCGGGTGGAATTCATGCCCGTCTCTTAGCTGGTGGTGTTTCACTTCAGCAGAAATGACAGGCCTTTTCCGTGTTTTTTGGTTGATTTTGCAATTAAAGAGATCCTTCAACTGTGAAAAAGCTGTTTTGGATCTACTTTTGCGATCTTTTTGTTGGTGCTGCTACGACTCCGTGGAATGCGGGGGTTAGTTGGTAGTTATGGTCTGCGAAGGGTGGGGTGTTCTTT
>PKCL01000491.1 GCA_002862165.1 Planctomycetaceae bacterium | reverse complement strand
GTGCTTCCAGAGCTTCTCGTGTTATTCCACTGTCATCTCCAAGACCAGCCTGCACGGCCATGATTTTACTGCGCACGATAACTGACGGATTAACCTTTTTAAAACTCATTGCAACAAGATCAAACAACCCAATGCCAGCGCTTGAAGCATACGACTGTAACCACAGCCGAAGGTAGCGGGCAAGAAAGCCAAAAACGATAAGCAGAAGTATGACGCCAACAACGAGCACAATCAGACTAGGCACACCCGACATTAAAAACTCCATGACATTTTCTGTGATGTGGCACCACACGATGTTTGCGGCAACCTAATACATTGAAGCCTGTTTCGAGACAATCTCCGAGTCAAGCGCCAGATGGGTCCTCAAAATCATCAAATGTAAGATCTTCAAACGTTTTCACACTCGAAATCGGTCTTTCTTCACTTTTTTCAGGTAATGAATGGTCTGAATGAGCGTCGTCGGGTGGCTCTGAATAAGCCCGAAGTTCTGGTTTTATTTGCCTCGTTCGGACGACAACTGCCCTTCCTTCAGTACCAACAACCTCGATGACTGTCTCGTTGGAAATAGAGCCTGCTCGACTTACTGCTTCAATTCGCTCATTTGAAACCTCCACCTGCCCCCACGGCACAAGGTCTGTTACCGCCCGACCTTGACTGCCAACAAACTCCCTCAATCGTTCTCTCTGTTTTTTATCCGGAACCAAATCCTGTGGCTCCGGTGGAGATGGCATAATTCGACGACCAAGTGGCGTTGATGGAAAAAGATGAAAAGCCATTGCAAGAGTAGCCGGGACAGCAACTGCCGTGACTGCAAGCACTAAAAATCCTGGACCAATTCCTTGTTCAGCAAATGCTGTCGCAATTGCTGCCACAATCGCCGCAATACTGACAAAACCAAGAAGACCACCAGACGGAATAAAGACCTCTAGAACCATCACGAAAAGGCCGACGAAGAGCAATGTTGTGACCCAGAATAGCGGACTCATGCAGTCTCCTGTGGATGTGGGGCCACGATTATATGGTTGGAATGCACGGCTGTAATTCGTACTGTTTTTCCTGATTCAATCAACATGCCATCCGCAGAGACATCTCGCACATGGCCATCGATTTCTGCTTTCCCGGCTGGTGCCAAGCGCGTTGTCGTAACGCCTATTTTTCCAACCAAGTGATCAAGTGTTTCTAGTTCGTGAGGTGCGATTCGGTCTGGCGGAGCTAGTAATACATGACGAAACACCGGTGTCGATGGTAGCCAGCGTCGAACGAGCATTCCAAACGCAACAACACCAGTTCCCGCACCAAGAATACCCAACAACGAAAACTGTAATTGCCGAATTTGATAATCATTCGTCGGAAGCACGAAGGACTGACTCGCCAATACCAAAGAGGCAATGACGAGTAATCCGCCGCCCAAACCAAGAATACCAATACCAGGCACAACAAAAATTTCAGCAGCCAAGCAGATTATTCCTGCCAGAAAAAGCATAACCTCTAACCAACCACTCGTCCCATTGAGATACTGGCTCCAGAAATAAATAATAAATGCAACCATGGCAATGAAACCACCGAGACCAAGACCTGGTGTCTGTAATTCGATATACAGGCCGACGCCTCCAATGAGCAAAAGAAGCCACGCAAGCCCAGGACTTGCAAGTGCATCAAGTAGCCGATCAGCCCAACCCGGCTCGACAAGCGTGATGTCGTCACCGAGCCCGTAGCGATCTGCAAGATCAGAGAATGAGGCCACAGGCGGCTCAGCCAGTCCATAGGCCTCGGCCTGAAAACCATCCACCAACAATGGGCCTGGCTCAAGATCCTGCTGTTTGGTCCACATGGCATTGTCTTTTCTCAAACGGAGTGAACGCGTGCTGAAATACTCGGTTCTGCCAGTTGCCTGCTGAACAAATCGACTTACCTGGTATCCAGGTAGAACAAGTGCAAGAGGTAGCGATCCTAAGGGTCTAAAATTATCCTGCATAATTTTTTGCCATGCCTCTTCAATTACCTCGGATTGGCGAGTATCAATCGTCACCGCTCCCTCCCCACCAAGCATTGCTGTTTCCGTCATAACGACTTGATGACATGCAAGTGCAATCAGCGCTGAGTCACCACGCGCCTGGTTTGAGATATACGCAACCGTCTTCACCTCAGCGGGGTTTATTTCTTGCAACCAACGCGCAAGCACAAGGCTTTGTTCTGGTGACCCTCCTGCTGAATCAATTTTCAAGCATAAGAAATTTGTTTTTAAGGCTATCGCTTCCTCAAGTCTGACGCGAACTCGCGTAATGTTATCACTCGAGATTGGTCCAGAAAGGCTTACCACAGACGCTTTCCAGCCTCGTTGCATCGATGGATCCGGTACAAGTTGTTTAGCATCAATACCAAGATTCTTTGCCAGCTCGCCTTTACTTGTAACCAGGAATCGAACAACACCAATCTCACGACATCGCCGCCCTGATAATGCGAGTGGTTGAGGGCCAATGTCCTCGACGCTGAGAACCTGAACTTCTTCACGCAATGCGGGTACTCGATCTGAAGCAACAATCTGGTTTCCAACTTCAGTTACTACCCGAGAAACTCGTGCAGAAGGATCGACGAGTGCGACAGCAAGGGGAGGCGGAACTGTCCGCCTTCGTCCAGCAATTTCTTGATATGCAGCACGCATCGTGTCATCTACTCGTTGTCCATTTCGGCTTGCTGGTCCAAGTATCGCATCGGGAGCCATAACAATCTCCTCACAGGCAAGTGCTACCAGAACGGCGTGGCCCTGAGCCCCGTCTGGCAAATAGGCGATTGTCTTTACATTTGCCAATTTTGCGTCAGTGAGAAAACGTGCTAATTCCAACGAACGTCCAAAGTCACTACTACTAGATTGTGCGTCGCTATTTGCATCAAATTGAAGAACGAGTTTGCCACGCCGACCTGGTAAATTCTGTAGGCGATCAAGCTGTCGCAGAATAGCTGCACGGACAGTGGTGTCACGACTGCCAGTAATCGGCAAACGTATCGCAACACTAATCGTTGAGACTCTTGTACTCCGAGAACCATCCTCGGGCACTGCTAAAACATTTACAGGCTGAACAGAATTTCGAGGCACTCCTTGTTCTTCTGCAACTTGTT
>PKCL01000417.1 GCA_002862165.1 Planctomycetaceae bacterium | reverse complement strand
TTCAGACGAATGGCCATACAAAGGCCGGCAAAGCCGGTACCGATAATTGCCACGTTATGATGTGATTCATTCACTTGATTTGTATTTTCAGAAACCTGTTGCATGGTAATACTTGAGGAAGCTCCTGACAGGTTTTGAAACCCAGTCATTCAATGTGCTCATATTCCTGTCTTCTCGCAGATGGAATAGTGTCGGAAAAAGCCCTCAATGGCAAGGTGAAACATTCATTGTCCCATACCTTTTCTACGATTTCTATTATGATTTAAGACCACTT
Source organism: Planctomycetaceae bacterium (assembly GCA_002862165.1). Classification (GTDB taxonomy): domain Bacteria; phylum Planctomycetota; class Planctomycetia; order Pirellulales; family UBA1268; genus UBA1268. The sequence goes on along the minus strand of PKCL01000417.1, from coordinate 2,843 downwards.
TGCTAAGCCTCAGCCGCTCACTAGAGCTCGCTGATTTCTACACAGGGCACTCATTTTGATTATCAAGAATTCAGTCACACTCCTTCCATGTGCTAGCTCGCCATTTTTATAGAGAACCCGAAAAATCTGTCAAACTCACTCAATACCGGAGTCAGGGTATTCATGGAAAAAATACAGTGTCACTCATTTTTAATCGAAGATTCTATTGGTTTACTGAGCATGGAATACAACAAATACAATTACTCGAAGAATAATATTTATTCCTGATGGTCGCACACTCATGCTCGTGACTGCATAGGGATTTAACGCATCACTATTGACGCCTTTTATCTCAATGAACGTAGGCTGCCGGCCTGCTTTCCTGCCCACGCCAGCACACGCGAAAAACGACTGATTGTTAATGCGGCAGAATCAATTGTCTCACCACTTGGACAATACAAAATCCTGCCCTATAAGAACGATTCCCTGTACCATCCGTGCTACGAAGAACGCGTAAAGCCGAAGTGAACAAGTTGCTTCACTATTACTCTGAATTTCAATCTTCTGTCACGTGTCCGTATATGCAGAGCACGCCATGAGTCTTTTGTCTATTGTTGCCCCTAATTGTTGCCCCTAAAATTTTCTGGAGAAAACAATCTTAATCGCAGCCTCTAATGTCTCACAGCCTATTGAAAAAAAAGATTTCTTCGACATAGCCTTTACGAAGCGGATGAAGCGATCGAAGCGTAGGTACATCCTGCCCGAGGCGGTTTAAAATGTCGGCAATACGAAACGACTGCGCTTCATGGTTCATCGAAATAAAAACGCCGCTTCGGATAGCCAGTTGTTGCCAATAAGCCTCAACTGCTTCGACACCGATCTCCACCATTGAGTCATTATTTATCGCTATATCATACCGGTCTTTTGAAGCATGGAACCACACGGGGGTTTCAATTCGTACCTGTGGGCCGTTGCCATCAGACTCTCCGTGAAGCACGACTCGATTCTCTCCTAATGCACGACCAAGAAAGTATGCCTGTGCCACATTAGCCATAGGCAGGTCAACAATCGTATAGTCATCAAGCCCAAAAAGACTGGCAAACCACGCAGTGCGACCGAGGCCAGCACCAATTTCAACAGTCTTCCCTCCTTTGGTAAAAGCTCGCAGCTGAGACAATCGCCAGGCTTGATACAACGCCTGAACCGCGCGATGACTAATCACGCCTCGACTCGTTGGAATACCATATTCGTTAGGGATAGTATTGGGGAATTGAAGTGCAAAGCCAACTGTCTGCTCGATTGCCGAGAGCAGTTGTTCAGGCTCCCACATCCGTTCCTGAAAATCGACCTCTGGAAGATATGTGGGGATCGCTCCCATTGTTTCCGCACATCGAACAAAATTGTCGTGAGCCCACTGAGCTTGTAAGGCAGAGATTCCTGGGTTACCAGCTGCTGCTTTGGAATACTCATCAAAAACCATCTCAAATCCATAAAGCAGATTAGATCGATGTGGGAAGCGGAGAAATTCGGTCACTGCAGAAATATCACCTGCACATAACGATTCGTGCAGATCTTGGGTTTTACTCGCAATCTGATCCCAGATTGGACCGCCGGTGCCGACAATTCCAGTGGTACTTTGACAGTATGCATTGATTATTCGCTCGACAAGGTTTTTGTCATCAATGCCGTTTTTCTCTTCCACCATTTGAACAGGAGTATGAGGAAGAAGATCTTGATAGAAGAAAAGGGATGGTTTCATAATATTGTTTATTTGCAAGAAGAGAACTGGCTATCAGTTTGTCTTTCTCCAAAAAGACGACCATCTTCAACGGTTTTCAATGGTGGACTCTAGAACGTTTTACAGCGACGAGTCTCATTACTGTAGTTCCAAAGCTTGCTATGTCTGTAATGTGTACTGTCGTTATATCTAGGGTGGTAGGTCAATCTCACTAGAATTCAATAGGATCCTCGTGTGGATTACAAGAACATGCAACCTTAACCAAGAATAGTGAGACCGATTGCAACTCCACATCGTTCTAAATTTGAAGCCTCAATAGCTTTAGATAAAACAGGGTTGTAGTAACGTGTGTCATTACGTCTATCAATTTCAGGCAGGTGCAGCTACCGACGCTCGCAAGGAGCGTCCCAATTTGTACAAAACAACGACAGGCTGCTAACTACATTCGTCTTCCGCAAAAAATTCGTTCACTCAGCACACTATGTGTTTCAAGCGAGACACGTATTCGGCATCTGTATTATAAAAGATACCTGAAACAGACATATACATCGTGTACCAAAACAAGACGTACATCTTTGACGCCCGGACATCTAGCCGATCAAGTTTACGAATTTTCTAATCCTGTCGCTGATACCACAAAAGCCATTCGTGGTGAATGTATTGAAGCAAGACAGACGATTGAGGCAAGTCAGATCTTCACCGTCTACAGGGAGATAGCTCTCAGATTAAGTCAATATCGTGCATGCACTCACGCCCGCGCTGCCGGGCTGACCATCGGTGGTTTCCATTGAAGCGTTTTATACTGTGTGACTAAGTGCGGTTCTGCATCTCATTGCCCGAACTGTACCTATCGAGCGTCGCCTGAAGTGAACCTTCGATACAAATGATTGGCGAATCCGGAGACCGGTGATTACTCTCCCTTGCCTCTTCGCGATATCGTTCGAGCGTATCCTGTAACGAGCCGTGGATGACGACAATTGGATTTTCTGGATGTTCACTATTTCTCATCAATTTCCTGCATTCTTTTAGCTTCGTTAAAAGCCTGTTTTGAAATGAACTCCATGTAGGCGGCCCACGATGGAAAATTCTCCGGTGGATCGATTAACACTTGACCGTATCCATCCGG
>PKCL01000448.1 GCA_002862165.1 Planctomycetaceae bacterium | reverse complement strand
CAATGATGACCAGAACTGCGAGGAATCCTTCGAGTAGCATCGAGCCGTATCCAACTACACATGCATCAGTTTCGCATTGGAGTTGCTTGCTCGAGGTGCCGGAGCTTACGAGACAGTGAAATCCACTGACTGCGCCGCACGCGATTGTGACAAAAAGGAATGGGAAGATGGGTGGCGCGTTTTGTGGACTAAAGTCAATGAATGGAGCAAACATCGTAAGTGCCGGAGCGTTTTGACTAGAGGAAACAGGGCTGGGCCCAATCGCCGTTGTTACTACGAGACCTAAAACCACTAACCCAAGGCTCGAAAGTAACTGCAAACTGTTGATGAAATCCCTCGGTTGTAGAAGGATCCACACAGGAAGAACGCTTGCGAGGTAACAGTAGGTCAAAAGGATCGCTATCCAGAGCCAGATTGGCCAAGCTGCGATGGAATAATTGACTTCTTGTATGAGTCCACCAAACCAACCGCCTGTCCAAGTGGTACCAGGGCAGCCGGCTCCGAGCCAAACCGTAGCGTACATCAAAGCTAATGCTACAAGGCATGGCACTCGCAGGTTACGGCCGCGACGGTGTACCTGCGTCCCGATAAAGACTGCGATCGGAATCTGAAGGAATACAGGAAGAATTGCCTCAGGGAACTGGACAAAGACGCTTGCAATAACCCATCCAAAGATTGCTAGGACAACCCAGAGGGCAAAGAGAAGGAGGACTAAGAACAGGAGTCGAACTCGAGGGTTAAGCAGTCGGCCGGCAATCTCACCAATAGTCATTCCACGATTTCGAAGACTAACCACTAAAACGGCCATGTCGTGCATACCGCCAATGAAAATTGAGCCAAGAATGACCCAGACAAGGGCCGGCCCCCAGCCCCACATAATCGCGAGCGCAGGGCCTACAATGGGCCCCGTTCCGGCAATACTCGTGAAGTGGTGTCCGAAAACGATCGGGACTGGTGTTGGTACAAAATCGTGATCGTCCTGCAACTCAATACTTGGCACAACGAACGTGGGGTCTAACGCAAACAGTTTTGTCGCCAGCCACCGTCCGTAAACGAAGTATCCACAGGCAAGAGACAGGACAGCCGCGATAAGAATAAGTAGTACCGTCATATGTTTAACGACTGCAATTCCTGAATAAAAAAGTCATACACAAGGTTTGGCTGTGGCAGTTAGACTTGTCTATCAGTCCCAGTCTAACCGACAGGCTCGGATCGCCCCCTTTCCTCGATATTGTATTCCTTCAGCGAGTATCGCGTCAGTCATATGTCCCGTGTTCCCAGCAAATCAATTCAGCAGATTCGAAATATAGGCATCATTGCTCATATCGATGCCGGTAAAACAACTCTCACTGAGAGAATGCTTTTTTTTACAAAAGCAATTCACCGATTGGGGGATGTTGATCAAGGCACAACCGTGACAGACTTTGATCCCGAAGAGCAAGAGCGAGGTATCACGATTTACTCTGCTGCGGTTTCTTTTCCGTGGCGAGATGTTGTCGTAAATCTAATCGATACACCTGGCCACGTTGACTTCACAGCCGAAGTTGAACGTAGTCTTCGGGTTCTCGATGGTGCGGTTGTCGTGCTTTCAGCACGAGAAGGGGTTGAGGCACAGAGTGAGACTGTGTGGCGACAGGCAGACCGATATACAGTTCCCCGTATGGTTCTTATCAACAAGCTCGATCGTGAGGGGGCAAGTTTTTTTGGGACAGTCGATCAAATTCGTGAGCGACTCAAAGCAGAGCCTCTGTTGTTACAGATTCCTGTAGGACTTGGGCCACCGCATGTGAGTAATCCGTTCCGTGGGATCGTTGATTTGATCACGATGGAAGTCCTTACATTTCCGCCGAAGGATGAGGTGCTCAGTGGTGCAGCGGCAACGGTTGAGCCAACTCGCAGTGCCATTCCGCCAGAATTAGAAGTGGAAGCCAGCGAGTGGAGAGAGCAACTCGTTTCAACGCTATTTGATTACTCGGATGAATTAGCAGAATTAGCAATTGCTGAATCAAAAATACCAGTAGATCTCATGCGAGACACTGTTCGTAAAGCGACACTCGCTCGCAAAGTCATCCCAGTGTTGGCGGGATCAGCCCTCGATTGTATTGGTGTCCAGCCTGTGCTTGATGCCGTCACTTGGTATCTGCCAAGTCCGGTAGATGTGCCACCTGTTGAGGGTTTAGATCCGAAGAAAAAAGAGCCCTTCACGATTCAAAGGCCTCCAGATCCAGATGCTCCTTTCTGTGGATTGGTTTTTAAGATTTTGGCAGAAAAACATGGAGATATCGCTTTCCTGAGGGTGTATTCGGGGACTTTGAAAGCCGGAAGTCGAGCTTGGAATCCGGAAAGGCAGAGGAAGGAAAACATAGCGCAACTCTGGCACGTTCAGGCTGACCGCCGAGAACAGGTAGCCTCCTGTTCGGCAGGCGACATCATTGGGGTGATTGGTCCAAGGCAAAGCGTGACGGGAGATACGCTCTGTGACGCGCAATCCCCGATCGTGCTAGAGTCGATCGAGTTTCCGGAAACAGTTATTTCGATGGCGATTGAGCCAGAGACAAGCCTCGAAAGAAAAAAGCTTTCTGAAACTCTCGAAATGATGAAGCGACAGGATCCGACGTTTCGGGCAATTGAGAGCGAAGAGACTGGGCAAACACTCATTTCAGGAATGGGGGAGTTACACCTCGAGGTTATCCGTCATCGTCTAAAACGAGAATTTAACCTCCATTGTCGAGTTCATAAGCCTCGTGTCAGCTACAAAGAAACGCTTAAGCAAGCTGTTCGCGTAAAGGGTGAATCGAACCGCCAGGTAGCGGGTCAGACACTTGAGGCCACGGTCACGATCGCTGCTGAGCCAACGGGCCAACAATCTGGTGTGACCATCGAACAGGGGTGGTTCCCAGAATCAGAACCACTCGCTGAAGTTGCACGGATAATGACAGAATCTGTGCGAGAGAGTGCTGAACGAGGTGGTCTCAAAGGATGTCCACTTTGGGGAGTTCGAATTTCGGTACTTGAAACAACAGTTCCTGAGCCACTTCCAACAGATGTTGCAATTCGTATAGCAGCTGCTGATAGCATCGAAAAAATGCTATCAACAGCTGGTACGGTCCTGCTTGAGCC
>PKCL01000452.1 GCA_002862165.1 Planctomycetaceae bacterium | reverse complement strand
CCTGTTCAGCAGTTCGGCCAGTGAGCCGCATGTAGCTAAGTGTCTCGGCATCAACCGGAAAGAAGCCCATGGTCGCACCATACTCTGGCGCCATGTTGGCAATGGTGGCACGATCAGCCAGCGTCATACCAGCCAGACCAGCACCAAAGAATTCCACAAACTTGCCAACAACACCTTCTTTGCGAAGTGCCTCAGTCACCATCAGCACAAGATCAGTCGCAGTCGCGCCAGCCGGGAGGCTGCCAGTCAACTCAAAACCCACAACCTCTGGCATAAGGAGTGAAAGCGCCTGACCAAGCATGACCGCCTCTGCCTCAATGCCACCAACACCCCAGCCAACGACCCCAAGACCATTGATCATCGTCGTATGGCTATCTGTCCCAACCAAGGTGTCGGGTACAGCAACAGGCATATCACCTCCTGCCGCGTCAGGCCGCAGAAAGACACCACCGGCAAGAAACTCAAGATTGACCTGATGCACAATACCAATAGCGGGTGGTACCACACGAAAGTTTTCAAATGCCTGCTGACCCCAACGCAAAAATGAATACCGTTCAGCATTGCGGCCAAATTCAATATCAATATTTTTCGCAAGCGCATCAGCGCTACCGAAGTAATCGACTTGAACAGAATGATCAATGACAAGATCGACTGGAACGAGTGGGTTGATCTTGTTGGCGTCGCCACCAAGTCGCTTCATCGCTGCACGCATGGCTGCCAGATCAACAACACACGGCACACCTGTAAAGTCTTGCAGGACAACTCGGGATGGCTTGAAGGGAACCTCAACGGCTGCAGGCTTCGCGGCTTCCCAGGTTGCCAGATTTCGCACGTCCTGCTCTGTGACTTCATAGTCGTCACACGTTCGCAATAAGGCCTCAAGAATTGTGCGAAGACAGTACGGCAGACGAGCCGTATTGGTGACACCGGCATCATCAATCGCGCGAAGGCGATAGAGAGCAGCGGTACCAGAACCAGTATCAAAGGTTGATCGGGCAGAAAATGGATCGATCTGCATAGCAGCCATAGAGACACATTCTCACTTCTTGGGGAATTAAAAGTGGTGGGAGAATACCGACGTACCACAGTCCAACACCTGTATGATAGCACCCTCTGAGCAGTATTTCGGGACAACCTGAGCAGTATTCTGGAACAACTGATTTGAGAATAGGAATTCAATTCGACAGGGCCGAAGAATCCGTGTATAGTTAACTATGTAGGAGTTAACTCCTTACCAAAACAATTGATTCTCTTCGGCGGCTGTTCCCCCCCCAAAGACCCACACTTCTATAGCCGCTTTTGAGGCCTCGCAGTTTCCCCAATTGCGAGGCCTTTTCATTTCCCGATGTATCCAATCCCGATACATCCAAAATGTTCAACACCGGGGCTCTTTTATAAGGGATGATGTTCCTCGTAGCCTTTGCAAAGCAAACTGGCTTCGTGTACTCGAAATGGGAGACTATGACATGCCACTTCTTGCCGCATCTCTCCGAAACATGCTTTGGAATATGCCAGCGAGTTACGCTATCGGCGGCGCTGTGCTCATTATCACCATTGTAGGCCTCTGGGCAGCCTCACGATGGTGAGCCACAAGGCCGGCATCGGCATTCTGTCTCATACGGTGAACTGGCAGATTGCATCCTGCATCTCCTTTAGAATTTGTTGTGGAACGGGAGGACGATCAACCGGTGCACCGAGTTATGTTCTGTTTCAACTCGGCGTTGAACGCGCATAATATTAAAAGGAGCAGCGGTTCCTTATTCAGTCCAAATGGGGCAATGACCTTCCATCAATATAACGTGACGTTGCCTCCAGGAGGCCCACAACGAAAGCGTGCTGTTCTATCCGTGCCGTTCCATCTCAGTCATAAAACGTGTTAGTCCCATTTGCCTCTGTAATTCGAACCGTCTCACGAAACTTCACCACGTACTCTTCAAAAATCAACCCAAGACACTTTCTGAAGACTTCATACAAATATCAATCAAGGCTTCGAGTGATATGAATACCCGCTTCCATCTTTCATTTTTGTTGTGCCTGCTAACCTGCTGTTCGACAGCTTGGTCTCAAGATTCTTTATCTTCTTCATCTGACTACAAGATAGCATCCAACATCTTGTACCGAAGTGGCAGCAACCTGACTGACTACATGAAAACGCAGTGTCGACTTGATCTCTATTATCCCACACAAACCAAGAATTTTACCACGGTCGTCTGGTTTCATGGAGGCGGCCTGAAAGCAGGGAAACGAGTCATTCCCAAAGCTTTGCGAGAACAGGGTATTGCTATCGTCGCAGCCAGTTATCGTTTGCATCCTCAGGTGAAGTCTCCGGCGTACATCGAAGATGCTGCTGCAGCCGTTGCCTGGACCTTTCAAAATATTGCTTCATTCGGTGGCTCACCTCAACGCATCTTCATTAGTGGCCATTCTGCCGGTGGATATCTCACCAGCATGATCGGCCTCGATAAGCGGTGGCTGAACGTCCACCAACTCGATGCAAATCAAATCGCCGGACTCATCCCCTTCAGCGGCCACGCAATTACCCATTTCACAGTTCGCAAAGAGCGAGGCATTGATGACAAACAACCAATCATAGATGAAATGGCACCGCTCTATCACGTGCGAGACGACGCTCCACCCATGCTGCTGATAACCGGCGATCGGGACCTGGAACTGCTGGGCAGATACGAGGAAAACGCGTACCTCTGGCGAATGATGCAGGTCGTTGGGCACCCCGATACAGAATTGCGTGAACTGGATGGATACAATCACGGAAAAATGGCAGCACCAGCTCACGAGTTGCTTCTTCAATTCCTCAATCGCACCAAACCCAAACCACAATAATTCTGTTTGTGACTCAAGCAGCACTAAGGCGCTTCCGAACGTATCGTACCGGCAGCCTGCTCCTGTTTCTTTGCAAGAAAAGCCCGGAATTCTGCTACGCGTTCTGCAACATGCGGAAACGAAACAAGGTTTCTCTTTTCTTCAGGATCGTTATTCAAATTGTAAAGTTCTTCACCATCCGGCCACTTGCTATATCGCCAGTTTTGATTTCGGACGGCATATCCCAACTTCGACCCTCGGGTCACAACGGTGTAAGCAACCTTTTTTTTGCCACGACGTTCCGGG
>PKCL01000141.1 GCA_002862165.1 Planctomycetaceae bacterium | reverse complement strand
CAGATCATGCGGTGCCGCAAACGCATCACCTGCAAGAAGACTCGATAACGCCGCTGCACCGACATTCAAGCCACTTCGGCCAAGAAATGTCCGACGATGAATATCTGATTGAAATTGCATGAAAGGCATCCTGCTTTCGAGACTCATTGCTCGTAGAAAAATTTCTACCTTTTTTACTAATACCGACCAATTGCCTCACGAAGATTGAGCACCACTCGTGCTGTTGCTGTCCATGCTGCTCGTTCAATGAGATCCAGTGTGGTATCAGTCGATGAAATACCAATGGCAAGAAGTTCTTCTGCTAAGTTTGGCTTGTTCTTATATTCCTGTCTGCGGCGTTCCAAAAGATCAGTAAGGAGTTTTTGTTCCTCAAAATCAGGTCTTCGTGAAACGGCGATCCGCCATAACAAAGCAAGGCGTTCCTGTTCCTCATCAACCTCGGTCATGACACGTTCAGCAAGATTCCTTGCCGCCTCAACGAATGTTGGATCATTCAGCAAAACAAGTGCTGCCTTTGGGGTGTTTGATCGCATGCGTGCGGCAGTACACTCTTCCCTCGAGGGAGCATCGAAAGCAAGCAGCTGCGGGTGAAGGAACATCCGTTGCCAATGAACATACAGACCTCTTCTCCACTGCTGTTCATTCGTATCTTGGCTATATGTGCGTATCGGAAAATTAAGATGCTGGTAATACCCTGCCGGCTGATATGGATGAATACTCGGGCCACCTAGCCCCTCAACGAGGAGACCACTCGCTAGCAAAACGGCATCTCGAACGCCTTCAGCGTGATAACGCCAACGTCCTTGACGTGCCAACAGCCTGTTTTCAGGATCACTCTTTAAAATATTTGAAGGAGCATCCGATGACATCCGATATGCGTGGCTCGTCACAATACATCGAATAAGATGCCGAACATTCCAGTCATTTTCAAAAAACTCAAGTGCAAGCTGATCGAGAAGCTTTGGATAATCGGGTGGTTCACCCTGACCACCAAAATCATTTACGGATCGACAGAGTCCAGCACCAAAAAAAATTGACCATACCCTGTTGGCTATCACCCTCGCTGTAAATTCTCCAACACCACCATCAATGGCTGGCGCAACTAACCAGTGGGCAAGATCTGCTCGTGTTGCACGACCGCTCGCTCCAAGTGATCCAAGAAAACTTGGTATAGCAGGCTCCACAACCTCCCCAGATTCATCCATCCAGTTTCCACGGTGCAGCACTCTAACGACACGTGGTGTCTCAAGTTGTTTTGTGATCATGAGCTTTCGCTCAAGACCATTCCTCTCTTGCTCAAGCGCCGTCAGGTGCTTTCTTGCCTCAACAATTTCTGGTGGTTCAACAACACCAGGCTGTTCAGTGTTATCTTGGGCCTGAGATTGATCTTCACTTTTTTCTTTTTCACTTCCATTCTTAGAGTTGTCTTCTTCCGCCAATTGCTCCTGCTTCTGAATTGGAGGGAGACTTGCGCGTGCCTTTTGAATTATTGCATCAAGCACAGAGGCCCTCTCCCGATCAAAGGGACCAACCACAGACTGTTCGGGATCACGAGCAGTGGGGAGTGTGTTCGTTCCACCTCCGCGACCTGCAACACCCATATGTGTCTCATCATCAATGTCACCGAAAAAAGCCCCTAAGGCATAGAAATCTCTACTGGTGTATGGATCGTATTTATGGTCATGGCACTGTGCACAGCCAACCGTTGCTCCAAGCCACACTGCAGAAAAGTTTCGTATCCTGTCAGCCTGATAGATCGTTCGATATTCCTTAACCTGCAACCCACCTTCATGTGTTGTCTGCAACAAACGGTTATACGCACCTGCAAGAATGCGGTCCTCTGGATGTTCATCAGGATATGTATCAACAAAATCACCAGCAATTTGTATTTCAGTAAATCGATCAAAATGCAGATTCTTTTGGAATGCTGCTATCACCCAATCTCGATATGGTGACGCGCTGTGTGTCTGGTCACCGTGATACCCAACCGTGTCTGCGTACCGAACAAGATCAAGCCACCAGCTTGCAAGACGCTCTGCATGTCGAGGGGACGCAAGAAGTTTTTCAACGAGCTGTTCATATCGATCAGATGCATTATTCGAAAGATATGCGTCAATTTCTGTTGGTGTTGGCGGTAGACCAGTGAGATCAAACGTCAGTCGACGAACCAAGGTAATTGGGTCAGCATCAGCCGTTGGAGAGATTCCTTTTGTATCTAATCGTGCTTTAATAAAAGAATCAATCCAATGAAAGCACCATTGATCATCCTCGTTTGGAATCTGGTGACTTTCCGGAGGAACGTACGCCCAGTGCGGCTGGTATTCTGCTCCCTTGGCTACCCAGTCGTTGAGAATCTTTTTTTGATCATGTGTCAGTACATGATTACTTTCTGGTGGTGGCATAATAACATCAGGGTCTTTTTCAAAAATACGGGTAATTAATTCACTCTCTCCTGGGTTTCCAGGAATAATCGCCCGCATGCCACTATCAAGTTCTTTCAGAGCATCCTCGCTACTATCGAGTCGCAAGCCAGCCTGTCGATCTTCGCTATCGGGCCCATGACATGCAAAGCAGTGACGCGATAGAATCGGTCGTATGTCATGATTAAATGTCAGCGTATCAGGCTGTACTGCGAGACAAGTTACTGCAGTGCCACAACAATGGCCGAGCAAAAGGCCGATACAGCAAAAAAACGTAGGCCTGTTACCAAATGTACGTTGACACAAAGCAACCATAAAGTTTTCAACATAGACCATGATGGAAAAACATTGTGCCAACGTCCGCATGAGCAAAGGTTCCATTCATTGAACTCCGTAGAGCTTATCGGGAATACCTGCGTCGCCGTTCAATGGCTAAAAGCCGTTAAGCGCGGACCCCAGAGGGGTCGATCAGCGGGATAGGGATAAATGTCGACTTATCCTCACCTATTGTTAGCACGTTTTTCCTGTAACGGCAAGAAAAACTCTACGTTACTGAGTTGTGAAAGTACTAAGAAATGGGTTTTCATACCAAAACGCAACAGTGGTCATTTCTGTGCCATGTGGGGGCTTTGGCTCTGCCTCGAGAAGTAGCGATCGCGAATGATGAATGACTCAGCACACTGTTTTTTCAATCGAGGCCTTTGGCC
>PKCL01000447.1 GCA_002862165.1 Planctomycetaceae bacterium | reverse complement strand
TGCCTACCTTCTCCTCAACACATAACTCACCATCTTTTGTATCCCAGATTGTCACTACACCCAGGCTGCTGCCCACTGCGAGAAACCTTCCATTCGGTGACAGGCTTGTTGTTCGTACCTGAGCATTAATCATGAATCGAGGCTGTGAATCAGCCGTATCGCTCCAGTATCGGACGGTTCCATCTGCTGATCCTGTGATAAACCGATTACCTCCGGCAGAGTCTAGCGACCAGATACCTCTCTGGTGTCCATGAAGAATTCTTGGCGGTCTCGTACTATCCAGGCTCCAGACACGAAGTACCTGATCTGCAGTCGCACTAGCAACTCGACCCACGCCACTAAAATGAACCGAATTTACACGGTTTGGGTGATTCAAACACACCTGTTGGGTGGATGTTTCAAGGTTCCAGACCCTGACCGTCTGATCTTCTGATGCCGAAGCTACAGATTGACTATCGTCAGAAAAACTCACAGAAAAAACACGTTTTTCATGACCGTGAAGAATCTGTTGCTGACCAGTCTTTCGGTTCCATACACGTACAGTACTATCCCGCAGACCAAGTGCAATCTTCATCCCATCTGGCGACTGATCGATTCCATAGACTGTTGTGTCGAAAGATGTGATGACTGCCGCCTCAAGCGGGCCATGAAGAGGCCACTGACGTAGGACTCCTTCTCGTCCAGCACTGAGAAACCCTGCACCAGACGGTAATGCAACTATCCCATATACGGGCCCTTCGCTGTCAGAACGAACACCGATAGCTTTGCCTGTTTTCACATCCACAACATGAATTGTTCCATTATCACACCCCACGACAGCCACCTGACCGTCTGCGCACAAAGCAACAGTCCACGGACGACTCTCAGCCTCATAACGAAAATGAGGCAGCTGGTTCAACTGCCCTGATTCCAGCGTAAAAATAGAGACTCGGCCATCCTGACTTGCCGTTATCGCCATGTCCGCTGTAGAAGCGACTGCTACAGCAGTGATCGATTTGCTCTGACTCCGCCATACAGAACAGGCCTCATCGAGCTTGGCTCGCAATGAACGAATAGCAAGGCTTTCGGGTTTCAAAACCATTGGTTGTCTGTGACCATCGAGCCGAACAAGCACGTCATCCCGCTGCCTCAATAAGTCTCTTGAGAGACTCGTATGATGCTCTCGTCCTGCAGAAAATGCCTGGCGTAGCAGGGAGCCAGCCAGTGTTCCATGAGCTTCATTGGCTGCCTCGATAGCTTTTTTCTGGGATGCTACAGCATTGATTGCGAACCACCCAATACCGGACCCTGCTGCAATAATTGTTACCAAAAATACAAAGACACAAGCGGCCCAAAGTTTCTGGCGAGCAATCAAACGGCAGATAGCTTCAAAAGAACTTGGCTGCCGACAGGCCACAGGCTTCCCTTCAACCCAACGCATAAGCTCTTGCTTGATTTCCATCATTGTCGAAAAACGTCTGTCAGGACACGGTTCGACACATCGTGCGAGCACAGCACAGAGATCTTTCACTGCTGCTCGTGAGATATGTTTTGCACCATGCTCAATGAGGTGCTCTTCACATATATCAACAACGCTCTGTTGTCTCGCTACCCGAACAGGGCAATGGGTAAATAATTCGATACACAACAACCCCATGCCGTAAATATCCGAGCGAGCATCAATAAGTTCATCAAGACCAGCCCGCTGCTCCGGGCTCATACAGGCTGGTGTCCCACGTACTTCACCAACCTTGTGCTCATTATTACGTATTTCCGTGAGCATTCGCCCAATTCCAAAGTCAATGACCTTCACGACCCCATCACCTGCCACCAGAACGTTCGCCGCCTTGATATCGAGATGAATAATCCCCTTCGAATGGGCAGCAGCTATAGCGTCAACGGCGTCCAGAACAAGGTGAACTCGTTTGACCAACGACAGATTCCCTTTTTCTGCATACTCAGATATAGAACATGCATTCTCAACCAACTCCATCATGATCCATTGATACGTCTCAGCATTTACCCTGTAGTTTCCAACCGTGTAGACATGAGCAATATGAACGTGTTTCACATGTGCGAGTAACGCCGCTTCTTCAAGAAGGCGTTGGCGGCCAGAGCTATCTCCACATCCCCGAAGAAACTTAACCGCAACACGTCGATTCGGTGCATGCTGACGCGCTTCGTACACCTGCCCCATACCACCGATCGCTAGCTGCCGAACGATCGTGGCTCCACCAATATCAGCACCTGCATCGACCTCGAACTGCGGGGCTTTTTGTTGGTCCTTACATAAACCAAATGTTTCATCATGACCAGTAAAAGAGTCGGCTAGGCTATTTTTATGCACAACACTCATCCTTGTGTTGTACCGCGTTACTCGACTAAAATGAACGATTTGGTCTGACTAATTCCTGTATGAACCACTGACTTCATCGGCATGAGCACGCTTATACAGCAGTAGGAGCCTATCCCTCGATGCCTGAACCTTGCGAATCTTTCTCCAGACGTGGGCAGGCTGTACCCGCGAGCTGGGCTCCTGTTCTACCAATGTGTCTTCTGACAAATGTGTATACGCCAGCGCAACGCTTAATTCACGTCGTAATTTTCGAAGCTGTATCGTTGCAGCAAGTACAATCTTTGAAGCCGTCATAGCTTCCTCACCAATACAATCAAGCCCAAGCAATTCTGCGTCTGTTCGCATCTGATAAAATTCCCATGCATTATGATCTTCTTCCGAGTCGGGTAATTCCGGCATAACTGGGCCTAACAATGTGAAAGATTGTTTTGGCGACGTTTCAACACCCGCCTCTATTACTTAAAGCGAGAACTGCAGCCGACAGGGGCAAAATATTCAAAAAGGATATGACCGAGCTAGAAATTGTCGGTTATTGTGATGGTATATTGGTTGGGCCGAACTTGACGGGAAGACCAAAAAGAATGAGATGACTCCATGGATGACACCCCTCTTTCCCAAACCGTCGAGGCCTGTTTTCGTGATCTTGCAGCTGGTGACGATACGGCCCGCGCACGAATCCTTGAATTATGCAGCGAACGACTGCGGCTTCTGACACGAAGAATGCTCAGAGGCTACCCTGCTGTTAAACGATGGGAAGACACAGATGATGTCTTTCAAAATGCAAGTCTGCGCCT
>PKCL01000427.1 GCA_002862165.1 Planctomycetaceae bacterium | reverse complement strand
TTCTGATGCATTTTCCGCATAAGCATAGAAGCAGCTATTTCACATCATTGCGCGATGGAGATTGGAAACTCGTGTACCACTATCGACCAGACGATAATCCTGCCAAGACTCCGTACGAGCTCTTCAATCTTGCACAGGATCCATTTGAAAAGCAAAACATCGCGGAGAGTAAGCCACAAGTACTCCAAAAGATGATGGCAACAATGACTGCATCGTTACAGGAGCAATCGGCACTTTTTCCTGTCGATGCCGATGGGAATGAGATGGTGCCGAAAGCCCCTTAAGCACGCTCTGCTACTTCTTCGGAACAAGCATCACAGCATCGGCGTGTGCAAGGCCACCTGCCGAGTGGGTACCAATAGTTACAGCACAGCGCTCACCCTTTTTAAGGGAAACGTGACCCGCCGACCCAAAGGTTTTGTTGATGGTTGGCGCTTGTTTCATATTGATATGGGACGTGCTACTCAGATTCTCTGAAAGAATTGAAACTGGGACGGTATTTCCTCGATTCGCATGTGGTTGCCAGGCGACAAGAATGTCATAGATGTCTGCGGCAGGGGCACGAAAGGTGAAAGTGGCCGTGGCATCAGTTTCAGCGGAAGCATACCGATAGCCATGCCCAATGTAGCCATCCAGGCCGTGGCCTTTTTGCCATGTTCCTTGAAACGTTGCGTCACGGTCATCAAGAATCGTGGCGGAGAGTTGCTGGGCAAGTTTCACTGGATCAACCCCTAATGGTTCACCGGTGGGACCTGCAAGAGGCATGACGTTAGCAGGTATTTCAAGCGGGGCAGTAGGTGTCTTGCGGCGGGCTGTGCCCGGCAGTTCTAAGAGGTCAGCTAGTTCCGACCAATGGTGATCGTAGACACTCCGTGGGTTGTTGTTATGCCGAATGGCAACACTTGCTGCCTTGCCAACAACCTCACCCATCATACCGCAGGTCTGCATGACGCGAGTTGTGCCCAGAGCCTGATGGGTCACTGAAATGCAGCGACCGGTCATAAAAAGATTGTTCACACTCCGTGAATAGAAGCATCGATACGGTACCGGGTATCCAAAGGACCGATCGATTCGCCTGTCGTGGACTGCAATTGAGATGAAGGGATTGTCAGGAAATTTTTTCGCGTATTGTTCTTTTGGGTAGTGAAGATCAATTGACCATGTTGAGGCGACGCACCCATCAGGAAATTGACGTTTCGACACAATATCATCTTGCGTCAACACAACGTCTCCAAGGACACGACGACTCTCACGTGGCCCGCCGACATATGCCACCCAGGTAAGTGCTGCGTTACTGTGGTTCGGGGCACCATCACCATTTTTCATGGCCGAAAATGCCCCATAGACTGCCCGCAGGTTCCAGTCACGAATGCCCTCAGCGTCATTCAAGGGGTCTTTGTCAAAACCACTTTCCCAAAACCACTGTCCGTGGTGGTCTCGTGGGTAGGGGAAGTCACTCATCATTAATGGAAGTGCCCAGGGAGTCTCGGGGAATTTCTGTGGCTCGGAAGTTTCAACCCAGGTCCACATATTGCTCATGCCCATCCGGCCTGTCGGCTCCATGACAGTTTCCGCACCAGCCTTGTGTGCAATGGTTGCATGGCCTGTCGAGTCACAGAACAATGTGCCGCGAAACATATGAATCTGGTTCGTGCGTGTATCGAAGGCACTGACATTGTCGATGCGTGACTGAGAACTATCAGTTTCAACAGCAAAGGCATGCATGTTTAAAAACAAGTCAATGTTGGCCTCAGCCCTGACGAAAGACTCTTTTTTCGAGTCACCAAATTCCTCATACGTCCCAGGGCTTTTCTTTGCGTTATCACGAAATTCTTCAATGATCTCACCGATACGTGGATACTTGCCTCGTCGGATAAGTCCTTTTGCCCAGACGCGTACTTCACTCGATCCATTGCCGCCAAGAACGGGACGATTCTGGAGCAGTGCGACCTTAAGGCCCATTCGCGCAGCTGAGACTGAGGCACCAATTCCGGCGTAGCCACCACCAACAACAACAAGATCGTAGTGTTCGTGTGACACTGGCGATTCAGATATATCGAGCAGTTCTTGTCGCCACGGAGGCAGTACGCTCGATTCATTCGGAGGTGAATCTTTTTGCTTGGTGAGTGCAATACAGTCGCAACGGCCGTCAAAACCACTAGCGTCAATTAATCGAATCGAGTTCGGGCCTTTCTTGGCTTGTACGGTACCACCATACTGCCAGTGCCATTCGGCACCTTCGGTTCCAAAATCGGTTTCGAGTTGCTGGTTGTTGAAAGATACATGAAATGTGCCTGGTGTGCCTTGGGCGTGCCATCGGGCCACCCAATCTTTGGTTCGTACCCAGACGTGATATGTCCCTGAGGAATTGAGATGAAAACTGGTGGAAGCATCGGTTACTGGCGTACCGAGACCATGAGCAAGAAGGTAGGGCGAACCCATTTCTTCAATGAACTGGGTGTCAAGTTTCCAACCACCATGGTCTTTGAAGCTTTCTGCTTCAAGAAGAATGGTTGCTGGATTGCCATTTACGACAGCGGCAATCGCCATGTACATCGAGGATACAAGAAAACCGTGGAAAAAAATGTACATGGTGTATCCCTCAAGTTATATTTTGGAACAGTAACACTATTTTTAACCATTTTCTACTTCAGGCTCTTCAAATTCCTAAAAAAATGTGACGTAAAATGAAGTCCATCAAAATACTTGAAAGAATTCAGTCATCTTGAGAGAGTAATTCTTATACAAAATAAGTGAAATTTTGGTGTTAAATTTAAAGATTGGTCCTGACTGGCTCTTATACTAATCGGGTTCTTGTTACTGCAATCATGGCCGTTCTTTTTGGGCTTTTGCTTTGGGCGTTCATAAGGATTGCGATGCGGCACGGCGGATTTTTTCTGAAAATAATATGAAGCAGGTGGGACTCGCTGAGCGTAACTGCGTTTTAAGTTAGCGTCATCTGGACGACTTGGTTCCGGTGGCTGAAACCAACGGCTACGACAGGTAACACTGCGTGATGGTATTAACTTTTATCATTGGGATTATTGCGTTCGGCTATGCAACCATCGGGCATGCTGGTGCAACTGGCTATATTGCCGTCATGACGCTGTTCGGTATCTCTGCAGATATGATCC
>PKCL01000370.1 GCA_002862165.1 Planctomycetaceae bacterium | reverse complement strand
GACCGGAAGGCGTAGAATTTCGGTTTAAAACATGGCCTAAACCAGATCTGCTTGTGATTAGTGCACATCAGCAGGCAGACATTGCCATGAAAACATTCAATACATTTTCGTGGAATCCAGATCTCGCAAAGTGCCCTGTTTTTCTTATTGGAGCCAACCGTCAAAAGCAATTTCTTACGAAATACGCAAAAGTTGACCACCTCCGAAAAATAATTCTGACACCCTTCAAAACAGAATTGTTCGTGCGAGTTATCAACTCTCTAATTCGACGTTCTAAACAGTCCTCATGTTGACTGCTCACCGACGGCACCAAAAAAACCACTATCGCTGTCAAACTGCGTCGATTACGTCAAACTTGAGTGTCTGGTATTTTCTGTACGTTCTGAGCGAGCTGAGTGTCGAATCAATTTGCTTAGGGCGCTTTGAATTTTTCACGCCTCACGAAAATTTATTTCTCAAGTAGTTTCGCAACCTGAAGTCATTCATGATGGAAAATCGAATGATACATTTCACTCGAAATACTTTCCTCACGTGTGTCGTCTTCGGGCTCACAACTCTTACACTTTTTGGTGCCGAACCAGAAAGTGTCCTCGATGCGGGACTCTATGATTCCTATGCACAGAATGAGCCGAGTGCTCCTGTGACACTTATGCCGCAGGCAGGCGTTCCCGATGAAGATGTCTATCAATATCGTGCCGCACCTCCAGAAGAAGCTGTAACCGAAAAGGGTGCGACGAGATACCTCGAAACTGACTTTCTACTTAAACGGGGTATTGAGACATATGGCTGGCTGGATGTTGGAATCGGTGCAAATAATTGGGGTGCCGATTGGAATGGGCCAGTCACATTCAATGATCGTGCCTGGCAAGGCCAGATGAATCAGCTGTACCTAGTCAACGAACGAATTCTAGATGATGATAGTTTCAGCTGGGGTGGTCGTATTGATCTCTTGTATGGCACTGATTTTTTATACACCGTAGCGGCGGGCCTTGATGCATATCGCACCTACCCTGACCCTATTGATCTTACAGGGCCTCGATGGGCAAGTAGCCGATATTATGGCCTTGCCATGCCGCAACTTTATGGAGAGCTTGGAAGCCAGGAACTCAATGTCAAATTTGGACACTTCTATACGTTAATCGGTTATGAAGTCGTTCCAGCGATCGGCAACTTTTTCTACACCCATGCATACACCATGCAATATGGTGAGCCATTTACGCACACCGGTGTCCTTGGAACCTGGGTACCGAATGATCAACTCACAATCATTGGTGGTATTACCAACGGGTGGAACAATTGGGACAATGGCCTTGAGACCGGTCGAAGCATCGTGAATCAGAACTATGCAAATTACAACAGTAATGCATCATTCTTAGGAGCGATCACGTTCTCTAGTTCAGATGGCACACAAGCACTCACACTGGCCAACTCAAGTGGGAACGAGCTTGCGGCAGAGAGTATCGTGAACCCTAACGCCGCCTATGTTGGGAATCGAACCGTTACGAGCATCGTGTATTTCAACGAATTCACTGACAAATTGACTTACGTCTACCAGAGTGACTTTGGCTACCAGGCCTATGCTGGTGGAGATAGTCCGTTTTATTACGAAACACAAGGACAGCAGCCGGGCTCAGCCTATTGGTACGGAGCGAACCAATATCTATTTTATAACTTCACTGACTATCTCATTGGTGGCCTTCGGCTTGAGTGGTTCCGAGATAATAACGGCGCAATCGTACAGTATGGACTTCGTAACGGTTCGCCAGAACTTGGACAATTTGCTGGAAATTTCTGGGCCATGACATGGGGACTTAATTACCTTATTGGGAAAAATCTTATCATTCGCCCGGAACTTCGATACGACTGGTTCAGTCAAGACCTGGGCAATGCTGCACAAGGTGTAGGCCTGCCATTCGGCAAACTCGCTGGTGGCCTTGGGACTCAGAGTGACCAGTTCTACGGTGGCTGTGATATTGTCTGGCAGTTTTAATGAAAAGAAAACGAGCCCACTGGTGCGGCCCACTGATGCGATAGAGCATCCTTCACCAATATCTTTACAACACATGCCGGCTGTGCATTATCAGAGATGTTTCAGTGTGGTGAACCAGGCAAGAATCTCATCAATGTCTGATGACACTGGGCCTAGATAATAATCAGGCCGTACCACAACAAGTGTGCCATCATCAGCTGCTAATGACTGAGCAAAAGCCCTCGCCTCTTCAGCAATACTGTCATCCGGCTTTACCGCATCAATAATCACCACATCTGGGCCCGCTGCACGTATGACTCGCTCCCACATTGTGTCAGTTATTGAACCACGACCAAGTCGAATAACAGTAAACCCGGTTCCCGTGAAAAGATCGTAGATTGATGAACCATCATCACCCCATGAAATCTCCGGACAACGTCGCCCGATCCAGTGGCCTACTCCCGTACAAGCAAGTGGTCCACCACAATACTTCACATCAACTTCAGAAAGACGATTGACTGCCTCTTTTCGAATCGGTGCCAGACCAACGAGATATGGCAAAATCCAGCGACGAAAAAAGCTAATGAGTGGATTCTGATTCATCATGACCCGAAGCATCCTGCCAGAACCTTGCAAGACCGCAGCCCCAACCGGATGCCGCTCGCTTTGATATGTATTAAGCAATGAACTTGCTGCTTGTTTCTTGATCACCATGGCAAGTTTCCAGGAAAGATTGACTGCGTCCTGAATACTTGTGTTCATGCCCTGCCCACCTGCCGGACTATGAACATGTGCTGCATCACCAGCAAGAATGACTCGACCGTGGCAATAGTGGTCAACCTGACGCTCATTGATACGGAATTCTGAAAGCCACAGGGCTTTTTCTACCGTCCAATGAAGACCCGTTCGTGAGCGAAGTACATCTAACATGTCCTCACACGTTGGATGACGACGCGGTCTGTCGGGATCAATTGGACCAGCATCAGCGATAACCCGCCAGATTCTATTCCCGTACGGAAAGAGCCCGAGTAAACCCGCTTTCGAGATAAACATTCGAATGCGGTCCTCTTGGCCAGCCTCCGCTAATTCCAAATCTGCCAAAAGCCATTGCTGATCAATCGCAGCACCTGGAAATTCTATACCAAGGCATTTGCGCACCGTCGAGTGTGCGCCA
>PKCL01000228.1 GCA_002862165.1 Planctomycetaceae bacterium | reverse complement strand
AGAATCAAGTTTCCAATAACGCATGCCAGAATATCGAGAAACGGGAAAAGTGAAACTTCCTGTTTCTTTTTTTGCCTTCGGGCCATGACATTTTTTCCACGTGATTACACAGCCTGTCACTTTGCACAAAAACATGAACAGACGCAATTGAATCCAAACTTAGTTTCTGTATTTGATTTTACTATTTTCTTCAGGCTTCTTTTTCTTTCCACTACTAAAACCAAACCAACCGCGTTGTTTCATTTCAATTGTAATTGTTTGACCGTTGAGTCGTTCCATTGTCTCGGCAAGTTCTGACAAACTTTTTTGTAATGACTGAGTGTACTCCTGCACGCTACTTGCAGCCTGTGACATAAGGTCTGTGGATTGCCCTTTGGCTTCCTGTGCGGTGGATGCCATTGCAGCGATCTCTTCTCGTGTCGACTCAACCATTTTGCCTAATTGCTCAACCTGGCCTGCATTTTTTTCATACAGCCGATCGTGGGCATTGCTCCAGCCCTCTTCCACCTTTGCCGCAAGTTTCTCACCCATACCATCGAGTTTCCCGACAAAACTTGTAAGTGACTGCTCTGTCTGAGATATACGCGCTGTCTGCTTATCATCGATTTTCTTCCACGAATCAAAGAGGTCGGCAGCGACGCCCTTCCCAAGGGTCTTCAGTTGCCCAATCCAACCTTCAAGCTCTGCCCGATGCACCTTGAGTGCTGCTTGCACAACATCTTGCATATCATTACGGCTCGCGGAAGGCATGCGATGCTCTTCAGTATTTCGGCCGTCCTCGAGTCGACGTAAAAGATATTCATTGGTGTATTCATCTACTTCACCAATGACATCACCCTCCAGCTTTTGCAGAGCACTTACTGGAAATGTAAGAATCATTGCCATCGCAAGGGCAACCAGAGTGGTATCAAATGATGTACCAAGACCACCTGTAATACTTTTTAGACCAACCTTCAGTGACTCCATATCGCTTGAACTACTCAGCGTATCAGTGAATCCACCCACCGCCGAACTTACGCCAATAACAGTTCCTAGAAATCCTAGAATTGGAATGGCCCAAATGAACACATGGAACATCGTGTAACTTGAGTCCACACTACTGGCATCAAGATCCGACTGACTCGATAGCATTGTGGCCGTATCAGCTGCACTCTTTCGCACTCGGAAGTGTTCGAGGCCTCGAACGCACCGTGTGACAAGGAAGCTACCTACAGCAGCTTTAGGAAGCTCACTGATATATTCAAGAAACTTATCGAGATTTCGCCCAGTAATCTTCTCTCCAATATCACTTGGCAAAACGTCAAAAAGCATTGCCCGCTGCTGCCGCCGAATCTTGAAAAGTTTTGCAACCAGCATGCTTGCTGCCCAACTGAATAGAAAAACTTCCGTATAGGGAACCCAAAGCCCTGTTGCGAAGGTCGCACCTTCACCACCCATAAAAAGACGGCCCAGGTATGAGCGGTCATCTTTGGGACCAGCAAATGGTAGAAGCAGAAGATAAAAAGCTACGGTCGTGGCAAGTCCAAACAATATATAGAAACCTACATTTACATTCGTATTTGCTGTGACCGAGAGTACCCGCGCACGCTCAATCGACTCTGCGGATTGCTTGTTGGTAGCATCGCTGGATGATTTGCCTGAGCCAGAAGACCCCGCAGCCACTTCCGGCCGCTTCACAGTGATTGAACCACGACAATGTGGACAGCGTGCGGAGTTGCCAACGAGTTCATCGCGCACCTTAAGACTCTTGTCACAGTGCGGACAGGACATTGTAAAAAACATGAAAATATTCTCAAAAATTATGGCGGACTGGAGAATTTTTGTGCATCAAACAAACATCTCGGGAAAAATTACGCCAACAATGGCTCCCCAACGAATGAATGCGAACCCAAGTGCTTCAGCCTATCGCGACCTGTACATCAAAGCAACTCAAGAGAAAACACCTGCTAGCTATTCACTTTTGACCACGCATGACTCTTGGCACTGGCAAGTACGGCATCACAGACGCGTTGCGTTTCAAGTGCATCACGGAACGTTGGGTGACAAGGCTCACCCTTTGCGTAACACGTCAAAAAGTCAGCGACCTGATGAACAAATGAATGCTCATAACCAATCGCCAGGCCAGGCACCCACCAATTATCCATATACGGATGTTCGCTGTCCGTCACATGAACACTCTTCCATCCTCGCTCCGGACCTTCGTCCTTATAGTCGAATATTTCTAATCGGTGGAGATCATGAAGATCCCACTTCAGGCTCATGTTCTCGCCATTGATTTCAAATGTATACAGTGCTTTATGGCCACGTGCATATCGAGTGCTTTCAAAAATTCCAAGCGAACCATTTTTAAAATGGCAAAGAAAAGAGCATGCGTCATCAATTTCAACTGGCTCTTTTTTACCGGTTAATTGATGCATTCGTTCTTTGACAAATGTTTCTGTCATGGCTGTCACATCTGAGACAGAACCGTTCAACCAGAGCGCTGTGTCAATGCAATGGGCAAGAAGATCTCCTGTAACACCGCTGCCAGCTGCTTTTGAATCAAGCCGCCACAGTGCAGCACCACCTTGAGGTAGCTCTGCACTAATCGTCCAGTCCTGAAGAAACTCGGCTCGATAATGAAAGACTCGACCCAAACGACCTTCGTCGATTAATTGTTTTGCATATGTTACTGCAGGCATTCTTCGGTAATTATACCAGACTGTATTTGGCACACCTGCCTTTTCAACAGCCTCACACATCTTCTCGCCTTCTGGGGTATCCATCGACAGAGGCTTCTCACACAGAATTGCTTTTCCATGCTTCGCTGCCTCAATGGCAATATCTGCATGCAGATTATTCGGGGTACAAATATCGATTGCATCGATATCATCAGAAGCCACAAGTTTGCGCCAATCATTCTCAACACGCTGATATCCCCACTGATTAGCAAAAGCTTGTGCTTTCTCAACATCTCTCGCTGCAACAGCCTGCAGAACTGGCACATACTCGAGGTCAAAAAAGTTTTTCACACGGTTGTAACCGTTTGAGTGGGCCCGCCCCATGAACCCGTAGCCGATCATGCCAATACGGAGTGGTTTTGCCATCACTATTTCCCTTTCGTGATCTGAACGTTTGTGATCTGTACTAGTTCCAGCCGTGTGCATCTCGC
>PKCL01000321.1 GCA_002862165.1 Planctomycetaceae bacterium | reverse complement strand
TCCTCTCATCTCATTACCCTTCAATCAGTTCCTGCTCAAGAATGAGCATTTTAGTGGGCGTCCCGTATCGCTTGCCTGCGCGGCAACAGGTACAGGCTATTCGCTCAGCGACTTTGATGCCGCGATACTCTACGAACTGAGTGAGGCTGGTAAAAATGGCTTAGCAGATCGAGTACTTGCACAACTGACAAAAAGTGAGCGTTCAATTCAAAAAGATGGAAAGCCTATTACAGATGATAAAATTCGTCGAGAAGTAGTAGAGGAAACTTGTGCAAGATTTTTATCCCAGGCGGTACCGCAGCTTTATCGACTTGGGATCCTTGAATCCAGACCTTCGTCATGACACGGGTTACTTTATCTTTTCGACTACCGACTCAAGGCGATGGCCGAATAGGGACTATCGGCGGTGGTGGCGGAGAAGTAGATGGCTGGATAACATTCGACATAGGAGCACTTACAGTAGGAAGACCGGCTGGAGCAGTTCCTAAGGGCTGAGGCCCTCCCGGGACACCAGATGGGATACCAGACTTCGCATTAAGATCCATAACGAGTTGCTGTACTTCTGGTTGGATGGTGATCCCATTGCTATTGAACACGTCACTTGGACTCACACCATAACGACCGTAGAGAACACCGTCTGCATTATGATCGACAGATAAATCAGCACCTCCCAAAGAAACACCGAGGAAAAGACCTCGGCTTCTAGCATAAGAATAAATCTCAGCGCCTAAGCGGCCATCTGTTGCGGCATTTGCCTGACGGCCAACGGGACCTACTGCTACTGACGCGTCTGCCCCCAAGGTTACCTTTTGTCCGCTAAGAATATTCGTGAGGCTCTGTGGCGTCTTGAACACCAACACGATGTCAGCGGCCTGAACACCTGCTTGAAAACCAATACTACCACCACCCATGGTTACCATCACCGGCGGACTCCATGACTGATCTGCGTTTCGAACATGGAGCACTCCCTTTCCATAATTCACACCTAGTATAAATCCCCCCTTCACCATATTTGGAAAGATGGCAACACCTGAAGATGACTGCAGCATAGCTGGCGGAATGGCTTCAATTTGCAGATTAAAGAATTGGTCTAGAACCTGCCTCGCAGCTACCACTGTCTGAACTTCAGGACCTGCAACTACCGGCGCCGTTTGTCCATACAAATGAGTGGCAAGGATGAGTACAGAGACACTCGAAAACAAAAAACGACAACCTTGATAATTCACGATCCAGGTGATAACAGCACGGGTATTCATCGATTTATTCCCTCTCAAGACAACCGGTCAATTACTAGGGGAAATAAACCGAAATACAGATGCGCGTCGACGCCAATTTGGATACAAAAGCAGTAACCCAAACGATCACGCCACTATTCAGACTGTTTTGCAACTCGAAAAACTTCGTCCAATGTCGTCGTGCCTTTTAAAACTTTGTCGAGACCATCCTCAAACATGACCCGCATTCCTCCTGCTACGGCTGCCCGACGAATGTCTTGAGTCGCAGCGCCTTGAAATGCAAGTTCACGAATTTTATTATTCAGTACCATCAATTCAAAAATACCCATCCGTCCCTTGTAGCCTCGCTTTTGACACTTGGCACAGCCACGACCTTTCATAAAGGTTGCGTTTGCTAGTTGCTCCTTCGTAAAGCCAGCAGATTGAATTTCACTTTCCAAAGGCTCATGAGGCTGTTTGCAATTCTTGCAATTTACTCGCACTAATCGCTGCGCTAAAACAGCAACAACACTTGAAGCCACAAGATAAGCTGGCACACCCATATCAATCATACGAGTAATGGCACTCGGCGCATCATTTGTATGCAACGTGCTAAAAACTAAATGCCCCGTCAGAGATGCCTGAATACCCATCTGGGCTGTCTCTGTGTCTCGCATCTCGCCGACAAGAATTACATTGGGCGCCTGTCGCAACATTGCACGAATTACCCGAGCAAAATCTAGCCCTATTTTGTGCTTCACCTCAACCTGATTAATTCCACTTAGGTAATACTCAACAGGATCTTCGGCGGTAATAATCTTTGTGTCTGGACGATTAAGTTCATTTAAAGAAGCATAGAGCGTTGTCGTTTTCCCAGAACCGGTTGGCCCAGTGACAAGAATAATCCCATTGGGTCTTCGAATAAGATTTTTAAAAATCCGAAAGTCAGCCTCAGACAAGCCTAACTGTCGAATGCCAACCTTAATATTGTCTTTGTCAAGCAAACGCATGACCACTGACTGTCCATGGTTTGTTGGAAGCACGCTCACCCGTAAATCGTAATCTTTCCCGTCCTTCGTGGTAATTTTAATGCGACCATCTTGTGGGCGTCGACGCTCAGCAATATCAAGACGAGAAAGAATTTTTATACGAGACAGTATTGCCCCCAGTAACCTCCGCGGAGCACTGTCGCGAACAACGAGCCGACCATCAATTCGGTATCGGACACGAATCTCACCCTCAAAAGGCTCGATATGAATATCGCTCGCCCCAAGGGACACCGCCTCAGTAATGATAAGATTCACAAGTTTAACAACCGGCGCAGACGATTCATCTTCGTCTTCTTTTAGTGCTGCTTCCTGCTCAACTGTTGTCTCTGTGAAGTCAATTTCCGTATCAGTAAATTCCTGCGTCAGCATGGAGTCCGCACTCTCTCCATCGCCAGCACCGTAATACTTATTAATGCTCTCAATAATCTGGTCCCTCATCGCGATCGCCATCTCAATATCACGATTTAAGATAAAACGAAGCTTCTCTTGGGTATCGATATCTGATGGGTCACTTGTCGCAACATACAATCGACCACCATCTTCTCGGTATGGCATGACTGCATTTTCTCGGGCGACGCTCTCCGGAACTAAATCAATAACTGTTTCCGGGACCTCACTCTCTTTGAGGTCGACAAAAGGCATTCCATTGGATTTTGCCAATGCCTTCATGATCTTATCAGGGCTGGCATACCCAAGGCGCAACAACTCCTCATGGAGCATTTTCCCTGACTCCCCGGCAAGGCGGTTTGCCTCAGTCAGCTGATCCTCACTGATAATTTTCTTGGAGCGGAGAATATCTGTGAAATTGGACGCCATTTGAACCTTACTCAGAAGAATTATTGGTGACGATCTGCTTACAACATTGCCTTTCGACACCGTCCGTGGTTTGG
>PKCL01000201.1 GCA_002862165.1 Planctomycetaceae bacterium | reverse complement strand
AAGCTCAACAAGCGTAAACCCACTGTGCTGAGTTAACGCAGGGGTACGATCACCCATTACGAATGGCCTCTGCTCATCCGCACGTGAATACCGTGCTGCCTCTCGATGTGCTCTCGTCATGACAGATCCTGAATAAGTTTGATAAGCGGCAGGAAGAGGGCAACAACAATGAAGCCGACTGCACCACCAAGGAAAATAATCAGCAGCGGTTCCATCAAGCTTGTCAAGCTTTCTGTCAACACCGCCACCTCTTCGTCATATGTATCTGCAACCTTATAAAGCATGGTATCGAGTTCACCAGACTCTTCACCAACGTCCACCATGTTGACCACAAGATCATCAAGAATCGGGGTCTTTGCCTTCGTCATATAAAGAAGCGCACCAATACCTGGCGCAAATATTGTCCAGAACATGGCCGCTACCATGTTATAAGGCGGCACGGAGGCTTCTTTCATTGGTGGCGCAATTGCTTCACCATCACGAATTCGATCTGAAACATGCCCGAACATCTTCTCGAACATCCTGTTCCCAGTTGTCTCTTTGGTGATATTCAGCCCTTCAAGAATTGGTACACCAGCACCAAGCAAGGTGCCCAGCGTTCGACATGACCGGGCGACGAGATTCTTTTCAACGAGCTGGCCAAAAATTGGCATCTTTAACGTAAAGAGATCCCATCCCATGGCACCATAATTACTCATCCGGACGATCTTGATAAACCACATAAACAAAAACGGAACCAGCGGAATAAAGCACCAGCCCGGTAGCGGCAAAATCATTGTTCCTGGATCCTCACCACCACCACCGACATACCCCGTGGCAAGAAGGGACGAAAAATCAATCAGATTCTGCGTCATTGCAGGCAGTTCCGAGCCGAAATCATCAAAGATTTTTTTAAATTGCGGCACAATCGTGATCATGATGAACGACAAGATGCCGACAGCGACAGAAATAACGACAATCGGATAGACCATCGCGCCTTTAACTTTCCTACGCAAGGCACTCGCACGCTCCATAAACTCACTGAGCCGTCGAAGAATGACTTCGAGCGCACCGCCTGCTTCACCTGCACGAATCATGTTGCAGTACAGCCGGTCAAAACACTTCGGACTTTTCCCCATCGCCTCAGAAAGTGTTGAACCAGCTTCAATCTCATCACACGTATCAAGTAACGCATTTTTTAACCCACCCGGCTTCTGCATTTCAGCAAGCACCTTCAGGCTTCGCAGAATAGGAAGGCCCGCATCCTGAAGAATAGAAAGCTGTCGCGTGAACAGCGTCAACTCTCTCTGCTTAACCTTCCCTAGTGCAAACGTCCGGCCCGGCTTCTTGCCACCACCAGCAGACGCCTTGTTCTTCTGGGCCTTGATCTTCGTGACCATGTAGCCCATCGACCGTATCGTGGCCTGGGCTTCGTTCTCATTGGTTGCATCGACGGTATCTCGGATTTCTTTTCCGGTGGCCGCATCGATTGCTTCAAACAGGAACGTTGGCATGATGTATCTCGATCAATAGGAAAATGAAAAGTATCTCAACCTTTTTTGCTTACGCCTCAAGAATCGTCTCTCGAATCACTTCGTCTGCTGTCGTGTGTCCTTCAAACATATTGACCATTCCCGAATCTCGCAGTGTGACCATGCCGGCCTTCCGAGCAAGGTCACGAATCTCTTCTGTTGATGCATTTCGCACAACGAGGTCACGAATTTCATCCGTCATCACCAAAAGTTCGTACAGACCAAGCCGCCCTTTGTAGCCACTATTACTGCACTTGTCACAACCACGACCACGGAAAAATGTTTTTCCAGCCACCTGATCACTGGTTAATTCAAGGTCAGCAAGTGTATCTGCATCGGGTATGAATTCCTCCTTACACTCACTACAAATTCTACGCACAAGCCGCTGAGCAAGTATTGCTTCTACCGTGGCAGTAATCAAAAAGGGCTGTACGCCCATATCTCGCAGTCTGGTCACTGTGGCCGGTGAATCATTGGTATGAAGTGTTGAGAAAACCATGTGTCCAGTCAGTGCTGCCTGAATAGCAATTTCGGCAGTTTCAACATCTCGAATCTCACCGACCAGAATACGGTCAGGGTCTTGCCGAAGAATCGCTCGCAGCGCTGCAGCAAAGGTGACACCAATATCTGAGTCAATTGGCACCTGCACAATACCCTCGATGTCATACTCAATCGGATCTTCTGTCGTAATGATTTTGTCAGCCGGCTCATTTAATTCTGACAACGCTGAATAGAGCGTGGTCGTTTTCCCCGAACCGGTCGGGCCCGTCACCAGAATAATTCCATTAGGACGCTTGATGATCTCACGGAACGGACGCAAGATATCGTCGTCCATGCCAAGCTTGTCGAGATCAAGTGACACAACGCCACGGTCAAGCACTCGCATGACCACACTCTCGCCGAACAGTGTTGGCAGCACGCTGACTCGAAGGTCAACAGGGTGACCACTGACGGACAGCTCAATCCGACCATCCTGCGGCATTCGCCGCTCGGCAATATCAAGATTTGCCATAACCTTAATACGCGTGGTGATCGCAAACGAAAGATGCTTTGGCGGTGGAACCATTTCCTGCAGAACACCATCAGCCTTCATGCGAATCTTGAATTCTGACTCGAATGGCTCAAGATGAATATCGCTGGCGTTTTCTTTAATCGCCATCAGCAACACAAGATTCAAAAGCTTTCGGACTGGTGCCGAATCTGCCATTGCCTCAGCACTCGTAAGATCAATTGGCCCATCTGCTAGCAGGCTCTTCGAGGCTTCTGCAAGATCTTTGTCATCTTCCATCTCCTCGACAATCGATTCTACCGTATCCACTTCGCCTGAATAGAACTGCTCTATTGCTTTATCGATCTCAGCATCAGTGGCTACGACCACGTGTATCTCATATCCAAGAAAAACACGGAGCTCATCTGCGATCTGAATTTTCTGAGGATCAGCTGTGGCAATAGTGAGCTGGTTGTCATTCAACTCAAGCGGAACAACACGGTACATTTCTGCCATCGTCTTACTGATGATATCGACAAGACTGTGGGTAATCTGTTTGTCATACAACGTGACAAACACTGTATTCCACTGCTCAGCAAGTGCTTCACCAAGTTGCTCATCAGAGAAAAACCCCAACGATGCGCCCACACGGCCAAGCAGTT
>PKCL01000013.1 GCA_002862165.1 Planctomycetaceae bacterium | reverse complement strand
AGATTCCTGGTGGAGAACCTGTTCGCCGAAGATACGAGGCCGAGACAGCCCAACTTGGTGGGCTTGCAAAGGTAGCTCGGCATATGAATGCATCGGGTGGGGCAAAGGTAGGGCAGATCGACAACGCAGAGAGTTTTATTAAGTTTGTAGTTAATGCAGAAGCGACAGGCACATATATAATTGGAGTGCGTTTTGGAAATGGTACTGGCAGACGTTCAACTCATCACATAACAATTAATGGAAACGACCCGACGGTTGTTAATTACCCAAATGGAATGTGGGACAATTGGTCAAATACCTGTCTGCCAGTTGACTTGAATGCGGGTACAAACACGATACGTTTTAACAAAGGAGAAAGGCTCGCCGAGATTGATTGCATCGATGTTGTGATGGTGGATGCAGGTTGACGAACTCTAGTTCCAAAAGTGAAAATCCCCAAAACTTTTATTCACCTGATTAAAAGCCAACACTTATTCGCTGCTAAGCCATTTCTGGGCCCTCTAAAAACATAGGTAATGAACAAGCGATGCATTCAAGAAAAATACTCATAGCTGTCTGTTCGGTTTTATTTATCTCTCAAAGCATGTTGTCATTAGCGAATGACAAACCGAACATACTGTTCATCTCGATAGATGATTTGCGTCCCGAACTTGGGTGCTATGGAGCCAAACATATCATATCGCCGAATATCGACAGCTTGGCAAAGGAAGGAATTATCTTTGACAGGGCTTATTGCCAGATGGCAATTTGCATGGGATCCAGAAAGAGTCTGATGAGTGGATACCGACCAACTTTTCGTAACCATATGTATGACCGAGGACCACTCAAAGACAATATTCCTGATGCGCTCACATTGAACCAGCATTTTCAGAACAATGGCTATGAGACGGTGAACATTGGCAAGATCTATCATGATAGTGATGATGATAAAGGCTGGACGCGTAACTTTCGCGACATCAAAGGTCCATGGGGAAGCAAAGGCTACACGAAAAAAGAATCACAAGAGCTAGATGCAGAGGCCAAGCCACATGGCGGCAAAGGGCCTACATTTGAAGTAGTGAATGCGGACGACAATGGTTGCCAAGCGGGCGCATTTGCTCAAAAGGCAATCGAAGAACTCAGGAATATAAAAGATAAACCGTTGTTTCTGGCTTTGGGTTTCCGCAAGCCACATCTTCCTTTTGTTGCTCCGAAAAAGTACTGGGACTTGTATGATCGAACAGATATTGAGCTAACGAATTATCGGAAACCACCTAAAGGCAAGCCGGATGAGAATTTCACCCGATTTGGTGAGCTGAGAAATTATCACGGCATGCCTGAGACAGGTGAAGTGCCTGAAGATGCCGCTAAAACACTGACGCATGGTTATTATGCCTGTGTTTCTTATGTGGACGCTCAATTAGGAAAGGTGTTGAAGTCGGTTGAGGATTTAGGCTTGTCCGAAAATACGATTATCCTCTTATGGTCAGATCATGGATGGAAGCTTGGGGATTACGGATGGTGGTGTAAGCACACTGCAAACGAAATTGACACCAGAGTTCCGTTTATCGTCAAAGCTCCGAGTGCTAAGGGCAATGGGAAACGAAGTGTGGCTCTTGTCGAGTTAGTGGATCTGTATCCCAGTTTATGTGAACTTGCGGGTATTCCCGCTCCGAGGCATTTGGAAGGTTTCAGTCTTGTGCCACTTTTAGATCAGCCACATTTAGAATGGAAAAAGGCGGCCTTTAGTATTTGGTCCAGTCCGACTCCGAAATATATCGGGCATTCATTAAGAAGTGATCGGTATCGCTATACCGAATACCGAAAAGTCCAAACGAACGATATCATTTCTAGGGAGCTTTATGATCATGGGAGTGGATCATCTCTTGTCAATGAAAACCTGGCAACGAATCCGAAGCATAAGCAGCTGCTTGACCAGTTCTCTAAGCAGTTACATGATGGCTACACATCTGCTTTGCCCGATAGCGTAATTTCTTATTCGGGAGACCGCGATGGTAAGACGCGGTTGGTCCTGATCAATCCGAAGCAACTCGCTGGCCTGGTATCAGAAGATGCCAATCGAAGCGTGAAGTCAGAGCTAAAGAAAATGAATACTCTGGCGGATGGAATCATGAAGGATAAGAAGTCCTACACAGTCACTTTTAACAACGGCAAGAATCAAGCATTTCGAAACAACTACTTTAGTATTGGCCCATATTGGTGGCCAAACCCTGATACGGATAACGGTTTACCGTATGTCCGGAAAGATGGTCAGGTAAATCCTGAAAGAGATCGCGTGTCAGACCGGGGTGAGATCCAATCTTTTGTCAAAGCTATCGAAGCGTTAGCACTGACCTATCACGCGACGCAAAAGGAACACTACGCGGAATACGCAGTGGAGTTGCTGGAGTGCTGGTTTCTCAATGAGGTCACAAGGATGAGCCCGAATATGGTGAATGCTCAGGCCATTCCAGGCCTTCAGTCAGGGAGGGGGACAGGGATCATTGATTCGCATGAATTCGTCTACCTTGTCGATTACATCACGCTGTTAAAAAAGTCGCCACATTGGAAAGTATCACATGAAGAGGGCATACAAGCTTGGTTTTCTGAGTTCCTTGACTGGTTGCTGACCCACCCCTACGGAAAAGAGGAGTCCAGTTCCGTGAACAATCACGGAACGTCTTTCGATATGCAGGTGATTGCTATTGCGTCGTACTTACAAAAGCACGATTGGGTGTCTCAGCGAATCCGGAGTCATACGATCCCGCGTATTGATTCACAAATCTCGATAAGCGGTGAGCAACCTTTTGAAACCGCTCGGACCAAATCGTGGAACTATACCACCGAAAACCTTTACCATTTTTTCCTCATAGGGCTGATGGCGAACAACGTGGGGCACGACTTGTTCAACTACAGTAATCCCGCGGGAAGTGGATACAAAAAAGCCATAGATTATGCGATCCCTTACGTAAAGGATCCCTCAAGGTGGCCACATAAAATGATCGTTCCGTTCGACATCAAAAGACTGCAGGCAACAATACAGATCGCTGATTCCGTGTACGCGGATACCCGCTATCAGGATGTCATTGAAGAACAAGACTGGGGGGAAATCTCTTTGCGATTTTTCCTCCGACAATAGTCGAATGGGATCGAGAGTCTGCCCTGACCATTGTTTCGTTCTAAAATTCGT
>PKCL01000485.1 GCA_002862165.1 Planctomycetaceae bacterium | reverse complement strand
CGTGATGTTCTTGAACCCGCGATCGAAGATGCAGAGGTTGCATTTGCTTCTGATCCTCGCAGCCTTGCTGAAGTGCAGTTGACGCTGGGTCAAACGCTTCGCAGCTTGAGTGCCCTCGATGCCGCAAATGTGGCTGTTGAAGCTGCCGAGCGGTCAATGACAACGCTGAATTGGCCAGAAGACAGTCAGCCAGAGATAGCTGCCAAAGTCCTGCTCGAAAGGGCAGAACTTGAACTGGTTCGTGGTAACTATGCCGGAGCGCAGGCAGTTCTAGCCGAAGGGATCAGGCAAGCGTATGCAATTGACCCCCGAGCATCTTTATACGCCGACGGATTGGCTCTTGAGGCAGGTATTTATTTCCAACTTAGCGACCTTGACGAGGCAGAAAAAGTACTAAGGAAGAGCCTTGCTCTTATGGAGGAGGCGGGTGATGACGGTGATGATTATTCAGACCGCTTGATATTTCTAGCCAACATTCTTTTTTCAACTCGGGCGAGGTTTCAAGAGGCCGAAGTTGTTGTTGAGCGCATTGTTGGGCTCGAGGAAAAGCGACATGGTCCGGAGCACCCGCGAGTTGCACGTGCCCTCCAGCAACTTGCTCGTATGTACACGGTAAGGATAGAGACAGCCGCTTTAGTCGAGCCAATTCTTCGGCACGCGGCTGAATTAATTGAAAAGGCTTATGGTCCCGAGCATCCAGCGACAGCCTCTGCGATTGCAAAACTCGCGCAGAGCCTTATCAGGAGTGATCATCTTGATGAGGCAAAGCAGCTCATCGAACGATCCCTGGCTATTTATGAAAAGCATTTTGGTGAGCAACATGATAAGACGGCTGCAGCGATTGAATTGCTGGCAAATTGGTATGCAGCAGGGCGTGACTATGCTGCAGCGTTGCCACTTCAAGAACAAGCAGTACGAATTTTGAGGCAGAGTGGTAGTGAAGAGCGTGGAACGGTGCAGAACAGTCTTATTACGCTGGGAGGGTATCGAGCAAAGCTCGGTGACAAGTCTGGGGCCGTGACGGCCTATCAGGAAGTGTGGCGAGTTCTCGAACCAATGGCTGTCCCTGATTCGAAGGCAGCTGTGGATAATATTCAGTCCGTCGTTCTTCTTGCAAGTTTGGTTGAGGTCCTGCTTGAACAGGGCAAGTACGTTGAAGCTGAAAAGTACGCGCGACAGTGTCTCGATATTGCTGAGAATAATTTCGATGACGGACATCCGATCTGGCGGTTTCGTGGAAGAGTTCCAATTGTCAATGTGCTCTTGCTAACTGATCGAATTGATGAGGCAAGGCTCATCGTCACGGCCTGTAGGGATGTGTTTCGAATGGCCAATCCAGAACATCCTGAATGGAAGCGTATAAGGGAGCTCGAAAAGCGATTGCAGGTTGCTGACACGGCATTGAGGGAGCCTGCTCTGTGAATCTTGATTCACTTGTGGTTGCTATTCCGGGATCATGCACACGGTGGCGAGTGCATCGGCCTCCACGTATATGGGGGCAAGAATAATAGCTGGGGCACGAGACAAGCGTGTTTTATGCGGCTACCAGTTTGGGGGTCCAGAACAGGTCTTTGAGGCGAACAGGCTGCGATGGATAGTCTCAAAGTCCTTTTGTTTCCCATCCCATTGGGCAAGCACGCCGGATGGAGTGAATGGGTTGTTATGGGTAGCTTTCCCATGTTCGCCGTTGTTGGCATACACGAGTTTTCCTTGGCCAGAATGGACCCCTTTGCCGTAGTAGCCGGGGAGGTTGGCTTTTGGAAATCCTTTCTATGCTTCGTCATAGAAAAAGAGTTTCAGTTTCAAGAGTGTGGACATCAATTTCATGAAGGCGGCGCGACAGTATCGATCTTGGCAGCGAGAATGAAGTCGTTTTCGGAAAGGCCGCCGATAGCATGGGTATAAATCTCAACCCGGACCTCTCGGTAGCTTTCCAAATGGAGGTCAGGATGGTGCTGCTCACGCTCGGCGAGAGCACCAATGGTATTGATCAGACGGATACCATCACGAAAACTTTTGAGTTGCCAGTCGCGGTGGATTCGTGTGCCATCCTGGCTGAGCCGCCAAGCAGGCAGCGCGGCAACTTGGGCAGTAGCTTCTGCTAGTGAATACTTTGCAACGCCCCCTTCGCAGGGGACACATTGTTTCGTCTCTAATATCGAGGCGGCCAGTGCTGAATTCATTGGAGATTCTTTCGAGGAGAAAGCAAATTAAAGCGGGCAAAGCAAAGGTTGCTGCCCTCAAAAAAATTATAGCTGAAGATTATCGCAGGCTTAACAAGCAATTCATTTATGTTAGAAAAATCTATTCATAAAGAGACTTCTATCTGTAACGCACAAATACAGAAGTAACAGCCTGGGTACGTAAGGCCTTACTTCAACAGACAAAGAAGACCTCAAGGTTCTGACGTTAGGTCTTCGGTGGGATAACGGAAGTGAATGCCAGGCTCATATCGAGGCGCTATACACAGGTGTGGGTTGGGGTAAACGTGACGATGAAAATAAATACAGGTTTAACCCTCAAACACGAACTCACTTGACCAAAGGCGACCAGATTAAAAACAATAAGAAGCAACAAGTACGACACACTGTGAACACACCATCTCTTCCACAAAACATATTACTTCTCTAATTCCCATGCCAATTTATGTTTACGAAACAGTGCCTGAGAAAGCTGACCAGAAGGCGACTCAGTTCGAAGTTGTTCAAAGAATGACCGATGAGGCTCTCACCAATCATCCTGATACGGGTGAGCCCGTGCGTCGTATTATTTCAGGAGGAATATCACTACCGGTATCATCCAAAGGGGGAGACTGCTGCGACAGTGGCTGCTCCTGCGGCTAGGAGCCGCTTGCATGAAGACTATTAGATCCCGTCCAACAGAAGCGTCTCCCGGCTCGTGTGTGAGCACATCGATCAGATTTTCCGGCGTGTACGGTTCTTGGTGGCTGGCACCAACCGATACAAAAACGTCCTTGCAGAAAATTATCGACTACATAAAGATATGCACGATCAGCTGAATGCTGAAATATAAAAAGAGTTTTTGAACATGAAATTCATGACTCGACGATGACTGAGAGTAACCTGAGTAGGATCCATTAATACTTGTGATGAGGCAGTCACCTCATCGTTTGAACTGAGGAGATGAGATATGAGCCAAAATGAAATCACTG
>PKCL01000145.1 GCA_002862165.1 Planctomycetaceae bacterium | reverse complement strand
CATCAATTTTTATCATTTCACGAGCAAAAATCTTATGGCTTCCAGGTGAATCGGCCCCAGTTTCTTTGACGAGGCACGATCGGCAACTCTTTTTCCCCAGTTTCAGTTTCGATCATGATCTTTGGGCCGCCCCGATCTCGATCTGGAAATGCCCGAGTTACGAATCCATCGGGAGACCAATTAGGATCGTCGCCACTCCCGACTTTACGCCTGTTCTTTCCATCGCTACCGACCACCCAGACATGAAAGGTTGATGAGATCAGCTGGTCTCGATCAGGGTTTGGGACGCCAGTGAATTTACTTAGGTGGACCATCTCGACGCCTTCCCAATGAGCAATCCATTTGCCGTCTGGCGACCACGCTGGAACTTTCTGTTCGATGGGCGCCTTGATCACCTGATGATACTCTTGCTCTGGCTGGGAAATTTGCTTGGCGTTACTTCCATCGAGGTCACTCACCCAGATGCGCATGTCACCGCTGCGGTTGGAGACGAAGGTGATTTGATCTCCTTTGGGCGAGACGACCGGCATCGAGTTGCTAAACTTCATTTGTTCCGGATCAGTAAAAAGTCTTCGTGATTTACCCGTTTCCGTATTCATCAGGTGGATCTGGCTATTACGTGAAGGGTCTTGTCCCGGCTCAGTGTTCATCCAGACAATATGCTTGGAGTCCGGCAGCCAGGAGGGTAATAGGTTTCTTCCGTTATTACGCAGAGCACGGGAATTCTTACCATCGAGATTAGAGACCCGGAGAGACAGACCGTGGCCGTCGTGTTGAACGTAGACCAGCTTTTCACCGTCGGAGGAGCAGGCGGGCATGCGGCAGCCGTGCTCAGAATATGTGAGCTGACGACTGTCTGAACCATTCTCTTTCATGCGGTAGAGCTGGAGGACGCCGTTACTATCGGTGTGACTCACGATGACTTCGCGCAACGGCCGCTCTAAAATCGACTCAATGATTGGTGTCGCCTGAGGCTCTTCTGTGCGCGCATTCTTAGTCAATGTAAGGAACGCGAAACTGGTCATCAGCAAGACCATGTATTTCTTTATGCCCACAGCCCGAGATCCTTTTTTTAATATCTTATTAGTTGAGTTCTAGAAGTGTTTCAGAACATCACTCTCAGATATCGCTCTCTATAGTGTCATGAAAAATACGTTTGCACGCAGATGTGTGCTTTTGGCCCGACCCCGCCCACGAATCTTTCACACATTCTCCACACAGAATTGAATAAGTTAATTAATTTTCCGAGCTGTAAACTATTTCTCCTCGAACGATCGTTTGGAGGGGTGAGATCTCACGAATCTCATCAACGGGCACAGTCATATAGTCACGATCAAGCACGACTAGGTCAGCCCACTTCCCAACCTCAATGCTGCCTAAATCATTTTCTTTGAATAATAGAAAGGCGTTGTTTCTAGTATGAGCAATTAACGCTGCTTGACGAGACACCGTGTTCTTAATTGATTTTTTATTTGGGAAAACTTTTCCACTGGTAACCCACCATAATGAATGGAAGGGATTAATAGTTGAAACAACAGTAGAATCAGATCCAAGCCCCCAAACGATACCGCTGTCCTGTATTGATGCGATTGGCGGGGAGTCACGATCATCCATTGCTGGCTTCGCTGTTTTATTATGAATAGCAATCGTAAGGCCAAGGTCTTTTGCCCGCTCTATGCTCTCATTTGAAATCAAGTCACAGTGTGCAATTGTCCAA
The DNA here is from genome assembly GCA_002862165.1 of Planctomycetaceae bacterium. Classification (GTDB taxonomy): domain Bacteria; phylum Planctomycetota; class Planctomycetia; order Pirellulales; family UBA1268; genus UBA1268. The sequence continues at coordinate 1,460 of PKCL01000145.1, read as the reverse complement.
CGAAGATCTTTCATCAAGTGGTCTTTGTTAATTACCTGAGCGATATCAAGAATTCGACTTGCTGTAGAATCTTGCATCGCGTGTTCATGAATATGCCAGCCGCCCTCAGCTGCATACACAGCAATTCTTTGAAATTGCTGCCAGACGTCATCATCATAAAGACTCACCCGCATTGAACTGTCGTGCAATGGGTTGTAGGTGTGCTCACCAATACCAATAAGTCCAAACCAGTCATTATTGGATCTTGGTTCTGAAGATTTGATGAACGTCAGAGCCTCATTGACCTCTATAGGATTATTTGCTCGATATCGAAGTGAATGAAAAACTCGGACAGTCAATTCGTCTTGTTCCGCAAGAGTCTTTACGGGGTCAAAGTTGCCGTCAGTTGACCGTCCGACATCATATACAGTGGTGATTCCATGACTATTGAGGACGGAGTTGAATAGAACAATATCCTCAACACGCTCATTTTCGGATCGACTTGGAACATACGTTGTTGCCTGGTTGATGATGGTTCTTGCACCTCCAGATCGACGAGATGAACTGCGTCCAGTTTGTGAACGTCCGCCGCTTGATCGATTGGAACCGCGTTGCGTATTAGATAAGTTGTTTTGTTGCCGGGTTTCTTGACTGCCATTGTCTTTAGCTTGTGCCAATTCTTGTTCGGCCAAGCTATTCATATATGCTCGACTGTATGATTTTTGAATAAATACAGGATTGCTAGGTGCTGCGGCATCAAGTTCTTCCGTTGTAAATCCTCCTGGGGCATCAGAAAACTGCTGCTCATTCCAGCCACCAAGTACAAATACCCATTCCCCCGGTTCAATTTCCTTTGCTCTTTGACTAATTATATTCAGTGCTTTTTTTCGAGATGTGACGCCATCAATTCTGGCCTCAAAACGCCACCGTGAAGCGCCTCGCATGTAGTGCATATGGTTGTCGATGAGGCCAGGAATAACAGTGTGACCTTCAAGATCAAATTGATTTGTTTGGCTTTCAGTGAGTTCGAGAATTTCAGCATTGCTGCCAACGGCAACAATACGTCCATCAGAAATTGCGATTGCTTCGGCTACTGAAAACTGAGGGTCTACAGTAAGAATTTTTCCATTATAAAAAATTGTGTCAGGGGGATTTGCGGCCGCGGTGACACTGCAAATGGAAATGCACAAAACAGCAGACGCCTTCAGTAGATAAATCATTAATTCGGCCAAACTAGTTTATGGAATTGTCAGATATCAAACATTTTTCATTGAGTAGAGGGCTACTGTGTCTTGGTGTCAATAATCTGAGCACTGGGTAGTCTTTTAGTTTTGAATAACCTTCGGCTACTATCCGTCCACAGATGTTCCACACAGATGTGTTGAACACGTATTTTCGCCAGTGCTACAGGCAAAACCAGTACCCCCGGCCTGAGTCTCGGGTCTTACAACACGTTGTTTATTGATTGGTCTGGAACGGTC
>PKCL01000076.1 GCA_002862165.1 Planctomycetaceae bacterium | reverse complement strand
TCCGACACACTCGCCGTGCGGCGTCCGGCACTTGTCGGTTTGTAAATTCGAATTCCCATGATCAATACTTTCCGTCGCTATGTTCTTTATTCAGATAAGTTAAGTGGTGATATTAAATCCTGCAGTTGCCAAAGGCCTAGAAGAGCGAAATCTTGTCCTCCGCATTGAGCGTCACAATCGCTTTTTTCCAAGGCTTTGTACTCCCACGTCGCGTTCGGCTACGCCGCATTTTCCCCAACCTATTTTGAACAGCCACCTTACTGACTCGTACTTGGAATAGCTCTTCTATCGCGTGGCGAATGTCTGCCTTGCTTGACGCCGTCGCAACTTCGAAAGCATATGCATTATTGCGATTCGCACGATGCATTCCCTTTTCCGTAACCAATGGCCGGATAATGACCTGATGAGGTGCGAGATTGGGATTTAACTTTGGTGCTGGTGGGATAGGGACTGCCATAGCTTACGCTCCTTCTTCTTGACTTTGAGTCGCTTTGCGACTCCGTACAGAAGTTCGCGCGTTAGCACGACCACCTTGTTTGCGAGACGCTTTTGTTCGGTTGCCCTCACGCACCCGCTTCGTTTCTTCCCGAAAAGCATCAATTGCAGCAGTCGTCATGACAATGGCTCTTGGCTGTAAAATTGAGAGGGCGTTCAGTTCAGTAACGGGCGACACCGTAACACCCTGAATATTTCGCGCACTTTTCCAGAGATTACTGTCGTGCGTATCCGAAGAGACCAAGACAGTTTTTCCAGCAACGCCTAATGACTCGAGGGTAGCAGCCATTGAACTGGTCTTGGGAGTTTCGAACTTCAGACTCTCAACCAGCGTGATTTCTTCATCTGCTAGGCGTGCTGCCAATGCCATCCGAGTTGCTGACTGAAGAGCTTTTCGCGGCATTCTCCAACTGAAATCACGGGGACGTTTGGCGAATATATGACCACCGCCACGACGAACACCACTCCTCTTAGAACCAGCCCGAGCGTTACCAGTTCCTTTCTGGCGGTACATTTTTTTTGTTGTGCCAGAAACCTCTCCACGACTCTTTGTTCGGAATGTGCCCTGCCGCAAATTAGCCTGATACATCACAACGGCATCGTGCAGCAACTGTTTATTGATTTTAGGAGACAACTCTGAAGGATCGATCTCGTATTTCCCAACTTGCTCGCCGGCCGAGTTATAGACAGTAAGATTCATTTCGCACCCTTCTTCTTCGAAGTAGGCGTTCCAACTCCACCCGAACGCTTCACTTTATTGGTTTGTCGAACAACGACATAACCACCGTTCGGACCAGGCACCGCGCCCCGCACTATCAGCAGGTTTCGATCATTGTCGATATTTACAAGGCGAAGATTCCTCATCGTGGAACGCTCATTCCCGAAACGCCCGGCCATCTTCTTGCCCTTGAAAAGGCGTCCAGGTGACTGGCACATCCCAGTACCACCCTGATGGCGATGCACTTTTTTCACGCCATGAGTTGCTCGCTGGCCAGCAAAACCGTGACGTTTCATCACGCCTGCAGTTCCTCGGCCCTTCGTCACACCAATAACGTCAACCGCGTCGCATCCTTCAAACACAGAAACGGTGATTTTCTGGCCGACCTCAGCTTTCGTTTCATCTCGAAATTCTCGAACAAAACGCTGGGGTTCGCAGTCCGCTTTGGCCACCATTTCAATCCCAGCAAGACCTCGCCTTTTTGCCCGCTTACTGTCGAGTTTTACAACCTGACCGCGTACAGAGCGGCTCGCCAAACGGCGAGGTTTATCCCGATAGCCAACCTGAATGGCATCGTAGCCATCACGATCAGCAGAACGGGACAGAAGCACTGTGCAGGGCCCCGCTTCAATAACGGTTACCGGAACGACATTACCGTCCTCAGTAAAAATTTGGGTCATCCCAACCTTGCGACCAAGAAGGCCTTTTCGATTCATCTCAACGGGCTCAGATGTCTCAGCAACCGCAGGCGCCTCGTTTTCAGACTGGCTATCAGCCGTCTCTTCTTTTTGATTTTCGGTTGCCATATTTTTTCGCTGTGTATTCCCTGCTGGCAAAAGCCAGCAGAAGAACTTCGTCACACCTGAAGCCACTTAGCTGTGGGAGAAGTCGGTTCCCTTCGACTCTTACCCACCAAGCCTTCCAAGCATGAACATTGCGCTCCTAGTTTGCGTTTTCTTTACCCTCGAAACCCGCAGGTTTCACTCTAAATTTTTCTTCAACTCAACAAATTATGACGACGAAGCCTTAATCTTGATATCTACACCCGCAGGGAGACTCAGTTTATTAAGAGCCTCAATTGTTTTTGCCGTGGCCTGAACAATATCGACAACCCGTTTGTGTGTTCGAATTTCGTACTGTTGGCGGGCCTTTTTATCAACATGTGGCCCGGAAAGCACCGTGTAACGCTCGATACGTGTTGGGAGTGGTATTGGACCATGCACCTCGGAGTTTGTTCGCTTTGCCGTATCGACGATCTCAGCTGCACTTTGATCAAGCACTGCATGGTCATACGCTTCCATTCGAATACGAATTATTTCCTGCGTCGACGCAGCCACGGCACAACTCCAATTCCTCAGAACATTATCAAGCCGACTACTCCCTACTACCACTTTTCCACTCACAATTACGTGAAAGAGTGACATCAACGGAACAGTCAACAGAACTTAAATTGCCGCTAAAACGGCAATATCCACCTCAACCCAGCCCAATAAAGAATTAAAGGCGGCTTCTGGCAGAACCTCGAAATGTAAGATGGTGAGGTGGAGATGTCAACACGCCACCTTTTTTTCCGAGGTATTTGCCGCACAGGCAACTCATCGTGTCAGACGAATGACTCAGCGGTTTCTGCAGGTGCCGGTCCGTACTTCAGTGGTGCCATAGTGAAACTCGCCCTGCCCTGACTGACACTTCGAACAGCTGCCGAATAGCCAAACATCCCTGCAAGCGGAGCTTCGACTGTCAACATATTCATACCGCTGCGAATTTCAGTTGCTGTAATAATCGATCGCCGCTGCTGAAGATCATTAATCACATCACCTAAATGCTCTTCTGGAACGCTTACCTCAACCCGCATAACCGGCTCAAGCAGGACCGTACCAGCTGTTGATAGCATTTTTTCGATGCTATCAGCAGCTGCTATACGAATTGCAACATCTGTTGGAAGTGGCTCAGGAACTGTTGTTTCAAGTACCGAAATTCGAACTC
>PKCL01000069.1 GCA_002862165.1 Planctomycetaceae bacterium | reverse complement strand
TACGATTCCGCAATGCAAGTCGACGCCACTCGGGTAGGCGATGCAGTGAAGAATGCTTGGCTCCAATCGCATTCGGAATGCACATGAGTTGTTCGTAAATTTCAAGTGAGTAAATCCTACCGAAGGGAGCAAAAGTCTTCCCAAGTTCAAAAAATAGGAACTGGTCGCACGATTTGGCGAGGGTCTCATAGGCAGATACGACGTCTGCGTCTGCTAACTCAATCAGCCCATAAGATTGAAAGAAAATCGGTGTCCCACAACTGGTCTGTACCTGATCGATTCCATACCGATAGCGATCAGCATCGAATGGCTTCCCTGGTGAATCACCGACGAAAACACCAGCAATAAATTTGGCACCAGCCGTGAGGGCATGCGTACGTCGCAGGACTTCCAGACGTGTTGGTTCATCAATGAGGTTGGCGTATCCGGTATCCATATTCACAGCAGGAATCAGTCCGGCACGAAGCGTGCGTTGAAGATGGCTCTCGAATCCTTCCCAATCGATTGTATGGTCTTCGTTAAAGGGTAGAAGTATCGCTGAGATACCAGTGATCTTGCGGTGTGGTGTCAGTAGTGCCTGAATGTCATCGTGCTTCATTACAGCCTACGGTGTTTGCACCAGATCCTTTTGCTCGGGGAAATCGTCATGTTGTGATGGTACTTGTAACTAAGGACAGCGTCTTGGATAATTGGGATTTTCTGAGTTTGCAATTCGGGCAAAGCTGACAGGAGCTGTATGAAACCCATTCTTACCGATAGAGCCTTACCAGAGAAATTGCCTCACTGGGGCATTCTGGTTTTGGAAAGCCATCACAGTTCGAAATTTAGCATGGAGTGGCGAACGCATTCATTCGTCAAAATCGTCTATGTTTTGAATGGGGACGGGACCTTTTTAGTAGGAAAAAGAAGGATTTCCTTTTCTAAGGGAGATGTGATGTGCATTCCTCCGGGGACTCGCAATCGCATTGTGGATGGTCCAAATGCTGCGTCAAGTCTTTACGTATGCTGTGTCGCACGCGGCGTCCTGCGATTTGACCCATCATTGATTCCACAATTGCCGTGCCGTGCTTTACCACGTGAAAGACAGTTCGCATATCGGGTATCGACCGTTGTACGGCGGATGGTACACACGCAACAGATAACATCAAAGATGCGTCCCATCTCCATGGTCACTGATGCTTTAAAGCTGATAAAGATGATCTGTGAGAGATCACGAGAGACATACAAAGTTGATAGGAGTTCGATTGACTACCAGCAAAGAATTCAGCAGTATATTAAGGAACTCCCGAGCCATTTCTTCGAAGAGACTTCGATAAATGCGGCTGCTGACAAGCTCGCCATACCGCGTCGTACATTCACAAAATTGTTTGCTGAGATTACAGGTGACACCTGGTTGCAGCATGTGCGTTATTTGGCAATCAAACACGCCCGTCATCGTCTGCATGAAACAGACCTTCCAGTGACCTCGATCGCTTTTGAATGCGGGTTTCACGATCTTTCTACGTTCTACCGCCAATTTCAACGACAATGCGGGATATCACCTGGCAGGTATCGGGCATATGTAGGACTGAAGAACCATGACGGCTAAGTCTTCTGCAGTGCTCGGTGAGAGAATAGAAACAGCACCTATGCGAACTCAGTCAAAGGCTTCTTGTGTGCATCAAGGGAGGAGTATTTTACGAAGTCACACATTATCTTCTGGACGTTGCATCGCGTCACGAGGAAAAATGACCTTCATTCATGTGAAGGATTCAGTGGGGTCTGGTGACCCAATTGATGACATGTGAGTAAGTCGAAATGAGCCTCGTTAAGTAATGAACAAGTCGTTGTGGAAGATGCGACTCATTACTTGAGATGCCCTTGGGCATCCTTTTGTTAAGGCAACTTAAATATAGAACCATTTGACCCCCTTGCCGCGAGATAAGCTCGATGGTAATGTATTGAGACTTAGTCTCAATAAGAACAATGAAATTGATATTCTTCGTGTTTTACGCGATTTGAGGGAGAAAATGATGAAAGTAAGCCCATACATTCTTATGCTGGTTTTAAGTTGGCTCACAATGGGCATAGCCTACGCTGACCATCACGGTAGCCACCAGCATGGTCCACGCGGAGGTGTTTTAGTTGAACTCGAGGGCGGAGATCAGCACGTTGAATTAGTGGTGACTGGCGGGGACGTTGTCACCGCCCGATTGCTGGATCGAAGTCAGAAGCCTGTAAAAAACACACTTGAGTTTCTCACGCTCACATTTACGGAACCAGATGGAGAAAAAGAAGATTACAAAATTGAAGGAACCAAACAGGGTGAGGAAAGTGTTTTTCAAAGAAAAAGTGGTCACGTTGTTCATCATATCGTTAGAGATCCAATCGTTATAAGTATTACGAGAGACGGTAAAACATATTCGTCGAAAGAATTTTCTTTTCCCCATGGTCCACATGGTGGCGAACTCATCACTCTTGGAAAAGAATCTTTTATTGCAGAAATTTGTGTAGATAGTGACAGTATTGCAGTCCATATCCTCAATAAACAGAAACGGCCAGTAAAAGTGAAGGCAAAAGAGTTCACCTTTACGTTTACAGAGAAAGACGGTGAGGTTGAGGACTATCAGATTCCAATTCACAACGATGAGGGCAAAGGCACGATCTTTCAAATGGTAGATGATCATATTGTAAAACACATGAAGAGAGATCCAATTATTGCAACATTAGTAGAAGATGGAGTTACGCACGACTCGGCAAGCTTCCGGTACCCGCAGTGAGAAGAAGATTGTTGCTTGGTGTCGTACAGGTACAAATCTTACGTTGAACAAGCATTTTTATTATCGAATGATCATACGAACAGATTCGATATATACAGAGACATCCATGGATGGTGCGAGTAGGTTCGGAGACGCTGACTTCTTTCCAACACCAGACGTCCGAGCCTATTTTTAAGAAGACATAATTACATATTGATGAATCCCTTGTGGTGCTCGGAGACGCAGCGAATATCTCCATCCAACAACTGACGTCCGAGCCATTTGATTCATAGTCTGGTGACGAAGGTAAAGTAGGAAAACTTTTCTGTGGCCTTTTCAGGCCAGTTCTAAATTGTTGGATTGCTCAAAGCGGACAGGTCGATTCCATAAAAGCTTTCTGAAATAAAGTACGAATGCTTTTGCTGAGAATTCATTATTCTTTGCCCGTACGTCACAGCCAA
>PKCL01000227.1 GCA_002862165.1 Planctomycetaceae bacterium | reverse complement strand
TAGCTTTTCGAATATCCCATATTCGAACACAGCGATCGTCACCCCCCGTTGCAAGAGCCGTCCCACACGAACTGAATGCGAAGCTATGAATCATACTGACGCTTTGTCTATGTTGACTCCTAATATTTCCATCGGTTGTTTGGGAATTTTGGTGAGATGACCTCAATTCGGTCACCTTTTTCCCAGTTGCCAAATCCCACACATGAACCGTGCCTAAAAGGTCTGCACCGATGGCATACTGACCTGATGGATCAATGTCCACTTTATAAATTCCCGCAGGACAACCATTCAGTAAACGAACACACTGACCAGTCTGAATATCCCAAAGACGAACAGTCTTGTCGTCACTCCCGGTCAGAATATAGTTACAATTTGGGTGAAATACAACGGAATGAATACAGTTCGAGGTATGACCTGTAAAGAGACGAACTGGAATCGATCTATCAGTTGTCCACAATCTCGCTGTTGCATCAGAGCCACCAGAAGCAAAATAGTAACCAGACGGCGAGAACGCCACAGACCAGATGGGGGTATTTGGAGCATGTCCTCGGTATACAGCGAGAGCAGCGCCACTTGTATAAGGTTTAGATTCGGGACGTAGTCCAGGTACGGTCATACCTGGCCGAGTTTTAATCTTCTCTAGATTTTCTGTGGCTTTCAGTAACTTTTCCTTTGCGATGGTGGAGGTGACTGTTGACTTCTTAGAGTTTGGGGAGTATAAGAATGGACTACTAGTCGCTGGACCAGCTGTACCACTTATACCCGAAGATTTAATCACCTCACCAAACGGTCCTTGTGCCGCTGTATCCCAGAGCCGTATCGACCCGTCACCTCCAGCACTCAACAAGCATCGACCATCGCGATTCCAGCTCAAATCAAATACGGGGAAACCATTTTTGTGCCCTAGTAATACTTGACTAGCATCCCCAATGGGTGCGTGACTGCCACCTCTGTTTCCGCTTCCGTGTTTATTGTGATGTGAATCGTCCATCAAGTTCCAGATTCGAATTGCAGAATCATCACAGCCGATAGCTACTTTGCGCCCATCGGGCGGACATATTTTTGCGCATGTGATCCCGATACTTGCTTCTTCCCATGAATAATTGTTTACGAAGCTTTTGTCGTTTGAGACACGGTCGGAATCGTCTCGACGACGCGATTGATTAGCACATAAAGTTGACAACATTATCGACGGTTCTAATGGATTAGCTAAGATTTTTCTCACTCGTGTATTATCAGTATCATATTCATGAATTTCTTTTTTATGTTTCAGCTGACCGATATTTTCAGAGTCTCTCTTTGACATGGCATGAAAGTCTCGTTTCCGTTCCAATGCCTCGAGTCGTCGAAAGCCATTGATTAGGAGTGATCGATTAAATTCCACCGATCTTTTACCACGTTGTGCCGATTGTTTATCTTCGTATATTTCCTCAAGATGAAACTTAGGAAAGGGACGTTCAGAATTCTGATCCAATAATCCCCTCATTGGTGCCGCCCATTGTATTGACTTGTTTTCGTCTGCCGTCCTTTCATTTTTGGTGGCAGACGAGTTAAGAAAATTGATCTCCGACGTCGAGGATTCTTCCAGGATTACTGCGGGTGTAAAGGGCAAAGGTTCCCGCTGTTCCACATGCAACTCACACTTGGTTTGTAACAACGTGCTCATGGCCAACAGCGAAGTATCGTTCTTACCGATGGCCATATTTGCGTTCAAAAATTGACAAAGCATACCGTATGAGGTGGTACTAAGCGTAAGCTGCCAACGCACGGCCCGTGCTCTTCTCAGAAACGGTAGATCGTACATTCGATCAAAGGCGTGTGAGGCTCGTTGCGACAATTCGGTATGCTTTCGTTGCAGCAAACCAATAGTTTGTTCGTACTCTTGCAACTTTTTTTGACGGGCCTGTTGTATGCCTGGCTCTGCATTACCTCTGCTACTAGTAGCTGTAATGGCGTCAGTCAGTTCTTTTTCTTTCATCTGCATGGTGGCAATTTGTACTAAAATCGTTTTGAGATTTGCTAATGCTTCCATGTGCTGCGAATTGTGTGTATTGAGCTTCACCATGTCTTCTGTCGTAACACAATGATACAAATCTTTGTATTGAGTTCCATATCCGCTTGGTAGTGGATCGTAAATAGGCTGAAAGGCATCGCGTAAAACGTGGGCGGTTGACTCCATCCCGACTTCTAACAATTCACAATAGGTATGAACAAGCAAGGCAAACGACACAGATAAAAGTTCAGCCTTCGCCGAAGGAGGAATAGGGTAGACTGCTGAACGGGACGAAGCATCGTGATTCTTGTTTTTGATTTCTGTTGTAGATGGCTTTGCAAGTTCTGAAACCACGGTCGACAAAATATTGGAATCGGGCAGTGGTGATTGCTTCGTATCTTCTTCCACTGATTGATGTTTAGTTTCAGCATCATGGCTTTCAGTTACTTTGCTGTTGATTTTGTTCTGGTTGTCACTATCACTGGTGGTGATTTTACTTTTTTCCGCGTTTATGTTGCCCATTTCATTCTTATTCTGTACTTTGTCATTCTTTTCCTTTTCTTCGTCAACACTTTCCTTGTGTGCGGAACCAAGAGTAAGAGTACTACCATTTTGGTTATCTACATTCATGGAAACATCTCTTGTCAAAATATCGGACTTTTCATGCTGAGAGTTATCAATAATTATAGCTTTTGCCTTCGCAATGACATTCGTTATCTTCGGTTTCCACCCGACGGTACTTCCGGAATCATCAGGCAGCGACAATATCCACAACTGCAATGCTACAAATGCGTCTAAGTACGACTTTGCCTCTCGTTCTCCCATAGATCCCGCATCTCGACGTTTTCCGTCGGCGGAAACTTTGTTGATTGGGTTACCATCAAAGTTGTCGGGAACACCCCATTGCGCAATTGGTGTGGCTGCATCACGATCATATCCAAATCCGCCCCCTGTCGACTTCATCAAGACGGTCCGTTGAGCCCGATACGCCTCCTCTTCTGACTCGAGCTTCTCTCGCGTGATCGCAGGTGATGTCAATTTTGACGCTGGTAGGGATTGCTGTTCTTCTTTTATTTTTTCGCTTAACTCCAAGACAGCTTTTCCCATACCCTTTGATTTTAAGTAGTCCAGTACGGCCTGATCAGTAACAGAAGCCGTGCCTGTAGCATTAGCGGCATTGGAGGCGGCCGTAGCCTTAACCCCGGAAGAAACCA
>PKCL01000303.1 GCA_002862165.1 Planctomycetaceae bacterium | reverse complement strand
AGGATCGTGGACTTGTTCAAAATGTATTAGTTATCGACTGCGATGTTCATCAAGGAAATGGAACAGCTGAAATTTTTGCAAATGATGACACGGTCTATACCCTTTCGATACATGGAGCAAAGAATTTTCCACTACGAAAGTATCCAAGTTCATTAGACGTTCCATTGGCCGATGGTACATCAGACGAAATATACCTCAGTGAGCTTGGTAGGGCTTTAGGTATTGCTTTTTCAAATTTTCGGCCCCACCTTATTTTTTATATTGCTGGCGCAGATCCTTTTGTAGGAGATCGTCTGGGACGCCTTGATGTTTCTCGAGAAGGTCTTCGGCATCGAGACACACTTGTCCTTAAAACAGCTCTTCAGCATCGTGTGCCTGTTGCGATTGTCTGTGGCGGTGGGTACTGCAATGACATTGCTACGATCACGGAAATTCATAGAACCACAATGCGGCAAGCAGCGGCATTGGAGTCACAATTTGCAATGATTCTAAAAGATAAATAGTCCCGGTCGTGCTCTACCAGCCGACCAAAATGTTATATGCTGGTTGATAATTTTGATCGTGGTATTTCCAATGGCTTCCTCCAACGTGAACTACACGAATTTGTCGACCGCCGTGCCATTCCCAACGTTCACCACTTTCCAAATCAAAGACTCGTCCTTCATTTGATGCTGCATCGAGTTCCCAATGCCCATCCTCTAAAAGTTTTATCATGGGTCGGGCACCTTGTACCGTGAGACGTTTGTAGAGTTCTGGTGAGCGATTTTCGAGGAGGCGTAACTGATCGTCTCGCCTCTCGCGGATATCGAATTTCCACGCCGGTTGGACAGACCCCGGGCCCATTGCAAATTCGAATCTTTTTTCTTCACTGAAGCGACTCCAGACATGATGCCCAGATATTGATGAATACCTGAAATAAACGGCACCTTTTTTAAGTTCTTTTCTTACAGTCGGTTTTAATGATTCGGTGAAAAGGTCAAGTCTATAGACAGTATTCTGATCGAGATCGGTGGTGTTCTGTTGGTCGGCCCGAGTTGGTGTGGAGACCAATTGCACTAGGTATAAAATCACTACAAATCGAACCATACTTTGAGAAACAGAAAGTGCGTGTGAGTTTGTCATAAAAGTTCCAGTCTTTGCGGTGATTCAGTACTTCCTGTGTTAACTTTACGTACGAATCGGCATCAAGCAATTTTTGAACTCCCACCAATTCCTGAAAACAAGAAAAGTGGCCAAATTAAGGTGTTTAGGATAGAAAATAAGGTTTACAGAGTTTTTATCGAGAAGTGACTGTTTTGCGATGAGTCAGAAATCTCATTGTTGGTCTTCTGGTTTTTGTGAATCTCGTAACGGTTAGAGTGCAGATGAAAGATAACATTCGGTCGGCCACACTGAAAAACGATAAGGCGAGTAATGTTTGGGATGATGTACTCGCTGGTGTTGTAGTTTTTCTCGTCGCACTGCCCCTTTGTATTGGCATAGCACTTGCATCGAACGCTCCTCCACTTGCAGGGGTTGTAGCTGGTGTTGTTGCTGGTCTCATCGTTGGTCCTCTGAGCGGCGCACAAGTCACAATCTCTGGGCCAGCTGCCGGTCTTACCGCAGTTGTTGCAGCAGAGATTTCAGCAATTGGTTCATTCGAAGGATTGTTGGTTGCGGTAGTTCTTGCTGGAGTGATACAGATTGCGCTAGGGATTCTAAGGGGAGGGTTTATCAAATCATTCGTTCCAGCAAGTGTGGTTCGTGGATTACTCTCTGCTATTGGAGTCATACTGATTCTGAAACAGATTCCTCACCTATTCGGTCATGATACAGACCCTGAGGGTGAGATGTCTTTCTTTCAGCCAGACCGACAAAATACATTTTCAGAACTCTTGGAAATTCTTGGTGACCTGCACCCAGGTTCTATTGTTGTTGGCTTTGCATCATTGGCCATTATTTACTTGTGGGGCAGAATCGCTTTTCTGAAAAGAACAAGTGTGCCAGCACCACTTGTCGTCGTTCTTTTTGGTGTCGTATGCAGCCTTTGTTTTGACCGCATTGGGGGAACTTGGATTATAGGTACGACTCATAAAGTGAATGTGCCTGTTCCCGAGACGATACGTGGTTTTTTTGGCTTATTGCAGAATCCAGATTTCAGTCAGCTTATGAATCCGGCAGTTTCCTCTGCAGCGTTTGCAATTGCCATTGTTGGATCATTGCAGGCACTGCTGACGTTAGAAGCAGTTGATCGGCTCGATCGGGAGAAGCGAAGTACATCACCGAATCGAGAACTTGTGGCTCAAGGCATTGGAAACATTGTTTCAGGGATGGCGGGCGGACTGCCTATGACCTGTGAAATTGTTCGATCAAGCGTAAATATCGACGCGGGAGCTCGGACGAAAAATTCAGCAATACTGCACGGAGCGCTTCTTGCGATAGCAGTTGTGCTGCTCCCTCGCGCTATTAATTTCATACCGTTATCTGCCCTCGCAGCGATTCTCATAGCCACAGGCCTCAAGTTAGCGAGTCCGCAGGTTGTAGCCGAACTTTGGCGAGCTGGTAGGTATCAATTTATTCCATGGTTTGTGACTCTGCTGGCAATAGTTTTAACCGACCCACTTATTGGCATCCTCATCGGACTTGCTGTAAGTACCATATTTATTCTTTGGAGTAATCTTCGAAGGCCAATGCGATTGGTAGCGGAGCAATATCTTGGGGAAGACGTCACAAGAATTGAGCTAGCAAGTCAGGTTAGTTTTCTCAACAAAGCAGCATTGCGAAAGGCTTTCGATAGTATCGAGCCAGGCAAGCATCTTTTAATCGATGCACACGATACTGTTTACATTGATCCAGATATCTTGTCTTTGATCAAAGAATATCGTGATGTTATTGGACCTGCTCATGGAGTTTACATCAGTACAAGAGGTTTTCGAGATAAGTATGCTATTGAAGATCGGATCGCATTCGTTGACTTTTCGAGTCAAGAATTACAAGAGAGAATGACGGCAGAGGAAGCTTTGGAATACCTTCTCGCTGGCAATCAGCGATTTCGAAATGAACGGCGTCTTAAGCGAGACTTTAGTAGTCAGTTAGTAGCCACAGCGTCAAGCCAGCATCCAATGGCAGTAGTACTAAGTGGTACTGATTCCCGAATTCCCACGGAAATTATCTTTGATCTTGGCCTCGGTGATATTGTTAGCGTGCGTGTTGCGGGGAATATCGTAACCC
>PKCL01000024.1 GCA_002862165.1 Planctomycetaceae bacterium | reverse complement strand
CACGTTTTTGAAAGAGCAGGGATACTCAGGCAGGTACATTTTTATGATGGGTTTGTTTCGACCAGGATTCTCGATACGGAAATCACGTATACCCACACCATCGATCCAACGATTCTCTCCGATGCCACGTTGATCAATGATAATCCCACCCCACGTGCTCTTGTTATAGATAGAGTCGCAGTCTTCAGTGATGCTGTTGCCAGGCGTTTTCTGACCGCCCTCCGCCGTAAAGATCATGTCAACTCCGAACGTATCGTCACGCCAGTAGACCATCCGCCGGAAGCGCACCATGTCTGCGGATCCTGCGATGTAATGCGAGTCGTCCTGCCCATGGATGAAGCAGTCCTCGGCGATGCCGCTGCCGAAAAAGTGGATGCCGTCGGTGTTCGTACGCCAGTTGTGCGTCTTGATATTACGAAACACGGTCGGACGCTTCGGATCTTTGCTGCCGCCCATCGAGGTGTGGTACGGGCTGTCGATGAAGGTGAGTCCCTCCAATACGGTGTCGGCTCCAAATAGGTGGATGGGCTTGCTGGCCGTCTTCTGCTCAACCTCGTACCAGCCGATCTTCCGCCCAGAAATTACACCCAAGCCAAAGACCTTGGCTTCGTCTGCGCGGTTCCGGAAGCCCTCGCCGAAGCTGCCGTCTACCCAGGCGTCACCGGGGATGTAGTACCGCTTGCCGGGGCGCAGGGGATGCGCCTTCTTGCCGAGATCGTGAACACCGGACAAAAAGTAGAGGGTCTGCCAATCACCATCTACCGGTGGTTGGGTACCGGGGTAAACCTGCACCACGCCCGGATCATCAGGTTGCGGCTTATCTGTCAGGTGCGGCGAGGCGAAGACAGTTATCATTTCATCCGTCTGACCGTTGATCTCAACGGCTACGTTCACTGGTACCTGCTTGCTCCGGGCTGTCGTCTTCTCGGCAAAGCGCGGCTCTATCTGGAAGCTGACGGAACGCTTGTCATTACTGATCACCGGCGTCAGTTGGCGGGAGATAGGTCGGATCACACATGTCTCAATGTCGCCAGGGCTGAGCTTGGTGATCTCCACTGTTACTGGCACATCCATCTCGAAGGTACACCATGATGAAGAGAGGCCGGTAACGCTCTCGTAAATTCCACGCGAGTGGATACCGGACTTAGTCTTGGCTGGCCCAACTGTTTCCATGGTAAAGAGTGGTCGCCAGGCTTGGTCGTCGTGGACTCGGACGCGGGCCGAAAAGCAGCCGGATGGCGCAATCCCGGGAATGGCAGGATAGGTGAAGAGCCCTTTGGATACGAAGGGAGCCGCAAGAGACGGGCCGGAGTTCATCGTGAGCATCAAGAGCAAACTGGCAAGAAGATACATCAGATTGCTCATGGCATCTTTCGTAGTAGCTAGGATTTCGGTACGCTCCTTTCGATCTTCATTGACCTTGGCTGCTCGACGAACGAGGCTTCTCATCGACGCTCCATCCCTTCGTGCTGATCTTTCCGTAGTACTGATAGTAGTCCCAATCCACGGTGCCACCGACAACGCGAGGATCACCGGTTTTCTTCAGGTGATCAAAAAGCCGCCCACGAAGTGACGCCTGCGCCTCTGTCATCGCGGTCGATCCTGCCAGGTTCACCATTTGGTGTGGGTCGTTCTTCAGATTATAGAGTTCCTCAGCCGGTCGCATTCCAAATGCAAGTTCAGCAAGGTTGGCGACTCCGTGTTCGTTTCGATGTTCCATCATGAATGTCTTGGTGGGTGATGTGTCGACCTCGCCGAACGGTATTGATCGTGCACAAACACTTGCATCGGGAGACCCCGAGGGCCAGCGTGTGGGTTCGAAGTTGTGAATGTAGAGATAGTCTTCCGTCCTGATCCCACGGCAGGGATATCCTTTACCACCTTTGCGACATCCGTCATGTCGTTCCATGGCGATGAATGCCGCAGGACGCACCACTGGATCGTCACCAGAAAAGAAGATTCCCATCAAGCTTTGTGCGGTCATCATGGCTGGTGGCGTGAGACCAGCGGCTTCTAAAAAAGTTGGAGCGAGATCGCTGAGGTTTACAAAGGCGTTCACATCTCGGCCCGGATTACAAATCCCACTGGGCCAGCGAACGGCGAGGGGCACTCTCGAGCCTGCGTCATAGAGACTCGCCTTTGCTCGGGGAAAGGGCATGCCATGATCACTTGTGACGACCACGATCGTATTGTCCAGTTCACCACGCGCTTCGAGGGTGGCCATTGCGCGAGCCACCATCAAGTCAAAGTGCTCAACCTCGACGAGGTAATCGAGGATATCATTCCGCACAATATCGTTGTCGGGAAGAGTCGGCGGTACAACAGCCTTCGCAGGATTCTTGCCCGTAAGTTTGCCCGCACCTGCCTGGTAATTGCGATGTGGTTCTGACGTTCCCAACCAGAAACAAAACGGTTTTCCATCGGGAACCTGTGTGAGAAAGTCTTCGAAGTTCCTCGCATAGTCTGTGGCTCGAATACCTTTGAAAGCCGGCTTCAGATTCTGGCGATTGAATGGCTCACCAGCCGGGTTCGTTGTTCGACCTCCCGGCTCAAGTCGGCCGGGGCTCCATCCCTTGCCTGTATATCCAATCGAGTATCCAGCTTCTGCCAACAGCTCTGTGTACGTTGTGAACTTTGCAGGCAGTGTGCTGTGAATATTTCCTGCTTCTGCCAAACGCCAAATAGGCTGGCCAGTAAGAATTGCTGATCGTGAAGGCCCACACGTCGGTGCGTCACAAAAGGCATGAGTAAATCGCAGCCCTTCACGAGCAATTCGATCAAACGCGGGCGTCTTCACCACCGGATCACCATTGGCACCGGTATGTGCGTAGCTTTGATCATCTGAAATACAAAACAGAATGTTAGGCCTGCCTGAACCGCCGACAGGAATATCCGTGTGATCAGAATCCTGTGCGGTCGCCGTGCTAAAGATGGCAGCCCACGCGCAAATAAACACATAACAGGAAATCGCTGATGTCATTTTCATGTGACGGCTCCTCTATCAGATACTTCGTTACGGCCCGATGTGTTTCTCTGAATTTCTCTTTGTTTCTGGAACAGCTCCAGAGTGGGCGCACGTAGCCGCTGCGATCTCACAGGACCTCTGCAGGTTCTGCTTGCGGGGCTCACCTCGCAGCTCTCCAATCAGAAAAGATGCAGTGAATGAATCCCCTGCCCCAACTGTGTCGATCACGTTCGCAGAGATTCCGTTCTG
>PKCL01000060.1 GCA_002862165.1 Planctomycetaceae bacterium | reverse complement strand
TGGAAAGTAAATCTGTCACATTGAGTAACGCTGTGACGCCAAAAATCACCGTTAGACTGACCACTGAAAAACTATCCCGGCACAATTGTTCCGTTTTTGAAAAAAACACCGATAGATTTGGAAACTTAATATCCCCGACAGGATTCCAACGCATCAAAAGACGAAGAAAATTTTATTGGGCAACAGAAGGCCAAACGTTGTTTCACTCGTAATAGATAACAAGTTTGGAATTTTTGGCCCAACTCCGCCCACTATGGCCACTTAAAAAACTCGCAATTTTCGACAACGTTATCAGTTGATTTCTAACAGGCGTTCACGTTGTCGCCCAACGTTCGAGACCCTTACAACTCCTTCGTCTTACAAGGACAGAGGGTAGTTTTATCTTCATCGCATTTTGCGACCCTATGGCGTGAAAATTGCAGAGTATGCAAGGGATAATTCCAACCAGTTTCAAATCTAATAACAAAACTATCAAGGGTAATATTTCTACGAAGTTTAAAACTCTCAAATTTTGATATGAATTAAGGAGTATTTTTCATCGGAAGAGATTGATAGGACACTTTTTTCAAGTGTATTAATTTTTGGACTGGTGGGTTGTCATCTGTTTCAATGTCATGAATCAGTGATGCGATGTGAAGGGCCTCAATCTTGTCGGCCTTCCATCCTTTATCATCGAGTTTTGCTTCAAGTTGCCGTAATGCAGGAAGGTTTGATTGGGCTGCTCCCCCGTAGAGTCTCATTGCATCAAGGCAGCGTTTGATACGGTTATTCAAGCCCCACCGTTCTACGTCGATAAGGTTCAAACATAGTGGAATGCCTTCTTTAATATGGTGCTTGGCAAGAATTTCAAGGCCTGTCAATCGGATGCCATCTGCAAACATGATCCCACTGGGCGCAGGCTCAACTACTGCTTTGTAGATAGCCGGAAGAAGCGGTTCGATTTCATCATAGCTAAGGTTCTTATAAACTGAACCAAGACTTCCTCGAGCGCGGCCGTCTTCATTGTGGAGGCCCGCTTTGACAGCTGCAAACAGAGCATCCCGATCAACACCCTCAAGCGACCGCCCGAGCATACCATCTCGTTGATTGAAGAGTGCAAAACAGAGATACCGTTGTTGCATTCCACGTGGGTCATCGACGGTATCCACATCAGTCATCATGTGGAGTAGTTGTGGTACGAGAGGCATTGATTGTTTGCCGCACCGTGCCAGAGCTTCAGCCGCCTTAATCCGTAGCCATAGGTGCTTTGCCTTAAGATTTGTATGGAGCGCAGGGGTTGCTGCCGACCCGCGTTCCTGAAGATGTATCAGAGTTTGGCACGCCCCGAGTTTGCCGTAAAGATCGTCTTGTGTAAGAAGCTGAATGAGGAGCGGGGTAACATCACCTTCTCGTCTTGCCAATTCCGTACCAGAACGTTCTCGAACAACTGGCGACCAGTTTGAGAGTCCGTCGATCAAAGTATCAATCGTGCGATCTGAATAGGTTTCCTTTTTTAGGCGGGGACTCCAACCTCGTCCATCTGCAATCAGTGACCGTGCTTCTTGACGATTGATTTTTCTGGCGGCACTCGATCCCCTGCCAGTAAGGTGTGTTGCGCAGATAGGTTGTGCGAAAGCAAGGAGATACGCGCCTGTGCAGTCCCATTTGTTATAGCGGTCGGGTCTTTCCCCGGGTGGTCCTTGGTGTCGAAAAGAGCCATCCCAGCGGCGTGCAAGATCGTAGTACCAACCGAATTCATCGATCCAGGCACCACTTGCATGGGGACCAGAAAGGGCAACACCCGGCATTGCCCATAACATGTTGAAGAAATTTCCGGTGTGCCCTGAGTCTCGTTCAGCTCCATATGATGCAACACTCATGTGAGAAAAATACTCAACCGCATCGTGATCATTGAGCAGATTGAAAAGGATAGCTGCAATGCCATTCTTCCCATTGTCATCATGGGTTTCCATCCATGGATGGTGGTCACCATAAGGAACACTTCCCTTCCCGACATAAAAGCGAATCAGTTGGGCGCTCTTTGAAATAGCAGTATCGAGCGCTGGTTCCTGTACGCCAGCTTTACGAGCAAGGATCAACGAGACTGTTAGAGGTAAACCAGGGGCATTCATCATGCCGTATCCAGCAAGGCGACCATTGTCTTGTGTGAAGCGATGACCCCATGAGCCGACAAGACTTTGGCCGTGAACAATTTCCATTGTGATGCGAGTGAGATCTGGCAGAAACTGAGTGTCTCCAGTGACCATGGTGTATTCTGCCAACAACATATTGATCGGCCCGTAATGCCATGAATGCAATGAGCGTCGCTCTGGGTCAGAGAACTGTGAAGCCCATGATGCCTGGTATCGAACCAAAGGCCAGTATGTCTTGTCTCCACTTGCAAGCAACGCCAGAGCATTAAGCGACCGCTCTATTGGATTTCCTTTGTCGGGGTTTTCCTTAAGTTTTTTGGCGATTGTGCGACATCCCTGCCGGACAATACGAGACGATTTTTCGCACTTATACGGTGCGGTTTGGCTATAGGGTCCGAGGGCGGGTAGTTTGACAGTCACCTCTTGGATATTTCCCGTTCGCCACCGAGTAAGGTGTAACAAGCCATCAGATGCCTCAGCCAGTGTGATGGCCTTGCCAAACTCTGTCCGTGGATCGTACGAAAACCTTTTGTTGGCAACACCGAGGATGACATCACCTTCCATAATGACTTGATCAGCCGGTGAGAGAGAATCAACAGACGTAATTAAGATCTGTCGTGCTTCACTCGTTTCCATTTTGTTGCTATACATCCACCCTCGCATTCCCGTCGGACCAAGATTCCAGTCATGGGTTGCACCTGCGGGAAGTGCCTGTGCTTTGGTAAAATCCGGGCTCGAAAAGGTCGTTGATGGTGCAGCACCAGCCAGCAGTGGAAGTACGCACAGATATCCTATGCGGAAGACTATGCAGGTTCTGACGTGTTTCATGGATATTATCTTCAAGAGGTTGTGTGTAATTCTCACCATTCCCTATTGGAAATAAGAGACGTATCGTTTTCGTTATCTGACAAGTGTTGAAATGAAACACGTTTGCACACACATGTATGCTTCTGGGAAAGATCGCCATCACGTGTGAAAAAAGTGGTACCCCCGGCAGGATTCAAACTACTACTACTACAACATACGGGTTTAACGCACATCCGCAAACAAGGCGGCGCAGAATCCGGCACAGTTGTTGAAGATTC
>PKCL01000186.1 GCA_002862165.1 Planctomycetaceae bacterium | reverse complement strand
ATGAGGGTTCTGCAATCCCTTTATCGGGCTTCAAACCAAACCAGGTGGTAAACCTCAAAACCGAGTACCCACAGATTCCTATAACGAGGGAGTCTTGTCGCTACACAATTGACGACTCACTGCTTCACGTGACATCTGAAAAAGATGCCGAGTCAGCGTTGTGGATGGGAGGATTCAATCCATTTGCCACATTTGATGTCTCGTTTACTGAGAGCCAAAAACAGTCCGGTAAGGCCGGGGTTGAGTTTGCAACGGCAGACAATCAAAACCGGATATCGGTAGTAGCCTGCTTCGACTCCGGCCAATGCTGTTCTCTGCGATGGAGCGTCATGGTCAAAGGAAAACAGCTGGAAGAAAAGAGCACGAACCTCAAGAAACCTGTAAGAGGGCCATTCACATTACGGGTTCAGTTCCTCGGAAGTGGCTTGAACGTTTTCATCGTTCGGGACGGCCGTAACAAAGTTGTAAGCACGCATGATTTCTCCAAACTCATCGATTTGCGTCAAAAAAAACATATCCAGTCATTCGAGTTTCGCTTACTCACCCAATTAAACGCTGGGCAGGAGATCATCATCAATCAGGTGAATGCCGCGCTCACAACAGGAGTCGGCCAAGCAGACATCTGCGCTCTCACCTATGAAGATGGCTCCCCTCTACTCGACAACGGTCGGTTGTGGTTCACCATGTCTGTACGAGGCCGACATCTGCCGCACCCACTGCAGGGCGTGTTCAGCCTCAATCCCTCAGTTTTTGATGTTCGCCTTGAAAGCATTATCGTATTCGACAGGGGGGACGGTTTACTCCGCAATGAAATTGCTTCTCATATTTTTTATGACCGGAACGCAGAACAATGGCGAGGGCTTACCGTTGGATTTTCTGCCGAGGGTGATCCACAGAAAATAGAACCAAAGCAATTGTGGGCGGTGTCGTCACAACGTGATCCACGATTTGGTTTCACCATCATGAAGGCCGCGAAGGTTGACATGCCTGGCGCCTCGGAAGACCCACATATTATTTATGACGCCAGAGTTCAAAAGTGGAGAGTTCTGGTCTGTGCGAAAGGTGGCCCGGGCTATCCAGCCACACTGTATGAAGCTGATCATTGGAACGGACCATTTAAGCAGATAGCTGGACCGGTTGATATCAACAGCACAGGGTGCCTGCTTCAGAAATTCGGAGGTCAATACTACGCGTTGTTCGGTGGGAAAGGCGGACAGTTTCATGTCTACTCCTATCCGGAACTCAATGCTTTAGGTGCTCTTGATATGGCTCGGCCCCCATGGAGCGAGGGAGAAAATTCTCGCTGCTGGCCGAATGTCATCCCTCTTCCTGAAGGCTACCCCGCTCCATATATCGCACTCAGCATGGACCGCGCAAACTATCCTGGGCTGAAGGGCTGGACCTACGGCGCCCTGTACCTCTACCACGGCAATGTCAGGCAGCAAACGCAAATTGATCAAAGTGGCCAAAAAAGTAGCAAAGACAGTATCCAGAACAAAACACTTCAGAGGCGAGTCCTCGCTCAGTATGTCAGTCAACCGAAAAACCCTGCTGAGTCTGTATTTACCAAAGCCGACGTGAACCGTGACGGCAGACTCGGGCCTGATGAAGTCAAAAACAAAACACTATTCAAACGAATGGATGCTAACTCCAACGGATTTGTATCGCCTAAAGAGGCTCAGTCGTTCGCGAAGCAACGTCGTGCTCGAGAGAATGCTACGACCGAATCCACAAGCACGCCCGTCTTTCCTGCTGACCCCGATGGCGAATTCAGAAAGCAACTACTGCTATCAACCATTCCAGCACTCAACACCAGCGAAAACCGTCCACCGAATATCGTGTTGCTGTTTGCGGACGACCTTGGATATGGCGACACGTCGCTGTATGGATCCGAAAACATCCCAACGCCAAACATAGATTCTCTTGGCAAGCAAGGCGTTCGTTTTTCGAATGCCTATGTGACTGCAGCATCGTGCAGCCCGTCTCGTGCCGGGCTCATGTCAGGCCAATACCAACAACGATTTGGGTTTGAGTTCAATACAGCCGGTGGCGCAATTACCAATCGCCTACACCGCGGCCTTCGTCCATCCGTCGTCACAATAGCTGATGTTTTAAAGCAGGCCGGCTACGTCACAGGAATGTTTGGCAAGTGGCATTTAGGCACACAGCCTCAGTTTCACCCGCAGGCTCGTGGCTTTGATGAGTTTTACGGTTTTCTGGCTGGCGCCCATTCGTTTTTTCCTGCCAAAAACCCACAGCCATTTCATAGCACCATCATGCGAGACACGTCACCTCTGATTGAACCCGAGTATCTGACTGATGCAATTGCCAGAGAGACCGTTGCTTTCATTGACGCGAATCACACGAAACCATTTTTTGCATACGTCCCGTTTAACGCCGTCCATACACCGATCGAAGCGACAGAAAAATATCAGGACCGGTTCCCACACGAATCCAACCACACCAAGCGTGACTATTACGCAATGACCAGTGCTCTTGATGATGCGGTAGGCGCGATTGTTGCCGCGATCGACAAACACGGACTCACAGACAACACACTTGTGATCTTCGTCAATGACAATGGTGGGCCAATCTACACCGGAGTGCAAAGCAATGGGCCTCTTAAGTTAGGCAAGCTTTTTCTTTTTGAAGGGGGCATTCGCGTACCGATGGTTTTTAAATTTCCAGGCACATTTGGACCAAACTCCGTATACGATCAACCAGCCAGCGCACTCGATCTATTCCCAACAATTTGCGGCGTTGCGGGAATCGAACTTCCGCCCGAAATCAATTTCGACGGCGTAGATCTCACACCCTTCATCAAGAGAAAGGTATCGGGCCCACCACACGAGACCCTTTTCTGGAGTAACGGTCCTAATAGTGCCGTTCGCCATGGCGACTGGAAACTCATCAAATCCTACGACAACACCTGGCTGTTCAATCTGGCTAGCGATATTGGAGAATCAAAGAACCTCGCAAACTCAGAACTTAAAATTGTTGAACAATTGGAAACGCTCTATCACGAATGGCGATCTCACATGAATGAACCGGCATGGCCCAGCAAACCGAACCGTCGCAAGGTAGAGGTTGATGGTTTGCAGTATGAGATGAATATTTAACGCAACCACAGCGGGGCACTTCTCATCAATCCCGATTCATCAAAGATCTCCATTCTCCGAGCGGACAAAGTCTCTGCCCTGTTTTCAAACCGTGCGAAA
>PKCL01000187.1 GCA_002862165.1 Planctomycetaceae bacterium | reverse complement strand
AAAAAAATACAATTGTCCGTGAAACAGGCACTGTTCACTGTTGAGTAATGCGTGCGCTGCCGAGGGGCATTGAAACCCTACCGAGGAGCTTCCTGTTTCCGGAGGAGAAGTTCGAGATAGCTTGCTGATTCGGGATTTTCCAAACCAAGCTCTCGTGCCAATGACTCGACACAATCACGTGCCAGTGGCACTTCCCCTTCTCCGGCAATGATTTCAAACTCGGCAAAACGTCCAAGGTCAGCAACTGTATCAATCGCTACCTCAACGTCACTGCCATGCCAATGAACTCGTCCAGGAATGCGCGTCTTAACCACCTCAAAAACCTGATGGAAACCAAGCGACTCGAGTAATTCTGTCCACGCTAGAACGGTCGTCTGTCCTGTTGGTCCTTGAGGCATAACTCCTAATTCAATTTCCTGACGAACTTTTGCTGATGTATCAACTCGTGGACCTTTCCAAGTTACTTTAACCTCTTCGCCAACTTGCCGAAGCCGTAAAGCCTCGTCTGTTTGGGCAAAATTACGTATTGGATGCGAGAAATAGCGGTCAATTTGCTCCATACTATCTCGGAAACGAACTGTCATATTTTCTAGCCGCTCAATGAATCTTTCATTCTCTTTCAAATCAAATTTGAGTTCAACTTCGTACACTCGTAAAATCCTTTGAATACGTTACCTATGAACAGTCTACACGTTCAGCATCCACAATGAGTCTTATGGCGATAACACAACACCCACGAATTCCCCTTATTTTTTTTCTTCTCTTAATTATTGGGATTATTGGGATTATTGGGTGTGAACCGACTCAAAATCAACAAACTCAGAAACACATCGGAAAATTCATCCCAGAAATCTCGCTTGTTCCACTGGAAACCAGCGACGCAGCACTTGTACTTACTGGAAAAATTACACTTCTTAATTTCTGGGGCACCTGGTGCCCTCCTTGCCGGCGAGAATTACCCGGACTTGCACGGCTTGCATCACGATTATCGGGTGAACCGAGGTTTCAACTCATTGCTGTTTCGTGTGGAGGTGGAGCACGTGACGATCTTGATCAATTACGTAGTGACACGGCAGCGTTTCTTACATCCACGGGGATCAAGATCTCTCCATGGGCAGACCCATCGGGAAAAACGCGTTTCAATTTTTCTGAGGCATTTGGTTTTGGTGCATATCCCACCACATATCTGATTGGTGCTGACAGAAGAGTCATTGCTATTTGGACTGGGTACTCACCCTCTGTCGAGACACAGATCGCACAAGTAGTCGCCCGTTCACTTAAAGATTTTTCGGTGACTGATTCTCCATAGGAGCCGACATGAGTGAGCACATCCGACGAACTTCCTCACCGGGATCTGCTGCATCCGCTATTGAACTGGCTACTGCAAATCGCTTGAATCCCAAGTGAAGAAGCCGATCGATGTTGTCACACGTGATGCCACCAATTGCGAAGGTTGGCAAACGTATTTCTTCAGAAACCTCACGTAAAAATCCATCTGTTGCAAAATCTCTAAATTTCTTTGTCTTTGTTGGGAAACAAGGACCAACTCCAAGATAGTCCGCACCCTCCAACACTGCCTGCTTTGCTTCTGGAGTCGAGTGTGCGGTACGGCCAATAAGAAACTCGTGACCACAGACTTTACGAGCTAGCGAAACTGGCAAATCAGATTCACCCAAATGAACACCATCTGCACCCGCTGCTACTGCCACATCTACTCGGTCATTGACAACAACAATACATTTTTTCTCCGTTGTTGACTCAGCATAATCTCGAGCCTGCTCAACAGTTATCCGGACTCGTTGACACAGCCGTCTGGTTTCAGATTTTTTATCACGCAACTGGATCATCTGCACACCGGCAATTAAAAGTCGGTTCACAAGACTCTTAAATTCAATTTCCGATTGATCAAGGTTGAGCAGAACACATAGATTCACATTGTTAAAATTTTCATGGCTTGTAATCGTTGATATGCCCATGCGTTCGAGGGTATATATCCGGTATCGCAGTCGTTCAAAGATTTCAGTCACGGCGGGTGCTACGAGCCGACTGCATTCTTCGAGGCTACGAATTGACTGACTCGCACGTGCAGCGTTTGCAGCAAAAACATGCTTCACTTCAGTACGGGGTGGTGTCTTTTCAACCTTGGCACCGACTCCAACATCACCGGAAACATCACGGAGTCGTATTCGTGCCTGAAGATCATCACTGGCAAAAACAATTGCAAGTTCATGCCGAATTGCTTTTGCTTCTTGTGAAAGAAAAGCATCGTTGAAACAAAAACGAAGAATGTCTTCTAGTACGCGAACTGCCTCGGCACTGCGGTTCGCCGAAGCATCAAGTGTTCTCCAAATACCCACCGCTGCGCCGTTTCGCTCAGACTTCATTTCTTCCATTTCCGAGTTTTCTCCCTTTAGACTCGCCATTGGTTTGAGTCTAACTGATCCCTAAACTCTGCTGAGGCTATTTCAGTTTGGATCGTGTTTTGAAAGGTTCGCCGATCGTGTCATTCCTCCGCTCACTAACGCTTTTTTGGCCTGGCTTACCTTGGGCATGGCTTCGAGGAAGTTGGGCTGGTCTTGTGCTAGCTACCGCTTTTGCCATTTGCTTGAATCTTTGCATCATGACTGCTTGGATTTGGACCGATTTTATTGAACTTGAGGTAACTTTTGGCATCTGGGCTGCGACCGCTATTATTTGGACTGTGTCAACCGTCTCGGCAATGTCTACTTTCCCACAGCCTCTTTTGAATTACCGAGATGAAGTTACTGAAAAATTATTTATTGATGCTCGGGACGCCTACCTCGCTGGAGATTGGCTCTGTGCAGAAACACGATTACAAACGATTTTAACTCTTTCACCGACAGATGGTGAGGCACAACTCCTCCTTGGTACACTCTTTCGGAGAGTCAGTCGACTTGAAGAAGCAAAAAAAGCACTGGAAAAACTCGCTCGTAGTGATGCTGGAAATCTTTGGCAGCATGCAATTGATCGGGAACTCTCGCTGATCAAGCAAAACAACCAAGCACATCCCAAAGAAATCGAACCTCATTCGATTCCAGCATCACATCCAGAAGTGAGCCACCGTAAGGCAGCATGATCTAAAAATGGGACAAACTGAATGAGAAGGATCGAAATGACTTAAGTGATATGAAACGGGCGTCAAATGATCGCCCAACAATTATTACATGTGTCTCGTTGGCAAACTTTTGACAGCCAAC
>PKCL01000481.1 GCA_002862165.1 Planctomycetaceae bacterium | reverse complement strand
AATCAACACCATGATTCACCATTCCTGTGTCACTATTTGGAGCTTTCTAGTTTGCGTCAGGGTTTTGATTTTCAGCCAAACAAAATCCATAGTGACGTGAAACTCAAGATGCTTGTTTCCAGAAATGTAAGGAAACGAATCATTATCTTTTCACCCGTCGTTTTTTAATGATCTTCTTTTTAACTTTTTTCCTCGGCTTTTTCTCTGGTTTCTCTTCTGCTTTAGAATCCGCGACTCCTGACTCTGCCTCCTGATCATCATGCTGTGAAACAATGATGACATTGTCACCAAGGTTCAACTCTTCGGGCTCTTCAGATGGTTTGCCAGATTCATCTAATTTAATATCCGCTTCGGCTGTTTTCTTCTTGGCAACCCGGAGAAGTTCTTCATAGATTTTGTCTCGATTTCCTCCATTAATTGTTGCAACGGACGTGGCAACTTCTCCTAAGTAACGAAGGAATATAGTTCGTCGCTGGCCTTCCTGTGCAACTTTTAATCGTCGTCGGAGATACATTCCGAGTTTTCGGCCTACGGCTTGGAGTGCCAGACGTATTTCCTTTTGGATCTCTGGGTACGATGCTATCGCTTCTTTTGATTCACTCGTGAACGGAACCCAGACACTTGCCATGTGCACCATCACAGTGATGGGGCCACTTGGAAGGCTCCCTCTCGATTGTGAGAGACCGTACGAACGCCAGTTCGTCGACAAAATGGTCTGTGTGATCGCGCAGGCTGCGTGCTGGAACTGAAGAGGTACACGATTGGCAAAGCGAAGGACATTCATGCTATGGCCTTCATCAAGATTGACATGCTTCATTGCTTCATGAAGATCTCGGAGAGCAGACTTCTTAAGCTTTGAGGGAGATTGGCGAGGTGCTAGTTTCGCTTCATTTAAAATTTTGTCAGCCGCATCTGTTCCGACACCACCAAATGTTGTTGCTAAAAACTGCCGAAGGCTTCGTGCATCACTTTCAACAGCAAGCTGAGTCAGCGCATCCAGCGAGACTTTCCGTGCGGCTACAGCACCTCCATAAGCAAGCGAAGCTTCAATCACGAATGGATTGCCTCGATAGACTCCAGGAGGTCGTGTCGCCGCTGTAAAAAATTCTCCAGGTACAACCTGGTGGAGTCCTGCCAAAAGTCGTTGCTCACCAATAGGTACGACACAGTCTGTAGCAGGCGGTGGAATACGAGTCGATTGGATAGCTGTATAAAGAGCGTCTGCCTCGCCGCGCCCTAATTTCCCGGCACTTGTACGTGTCGAGAGGTTGGCAGCATGACAAAGTTTTCTGGCAGTTGTCGGTGATACACGAGAAAAGCTTTGATTTAAAAATTGCGACAAGGTCATCTTTGGCTGCTCTTGAAGCAGCGTAACAAGGCGACCTAGCTCAACACCGTATGGGTGTGGTTTGATCTCTTTTGGTTCGGGAGGGAGTTCATAGTTCGCGCGCTCAAGCAAGCGTTCGGCACCATCTGGTGACTGAAAATGGAATCGAGCGTGGGGATTCGAAATGGCTGTTTGTTCCAAGTATTCCTCGACGCTACCTCGACCACGTTGAAATTTTGCTTCCATTTCAATTGTGACACGAGTTCCATGTTCAATCTGTTCTTCAAGGTCATTGATTGCTACCCATTCAATACCACGCTTCTGCATCATGGTATCGCCTGCCTTGCCGGGTGGAATATCCACACCAGCCCCTCGACCATTGAGAATCTCAGGCTGGTTTGTCTTGGTATCGATACGCAGTTCGTAATAATGTGCAGGATCTTTACGGGAGGTCTTTGAAATAATCTTTACCGGCTTACCCGTTGTGAGTACGCCGTACATTCCAGCAGCTGAAATGCCAATTCCTTGCTGTCCGCGACTCATCCTCAGACGATGAAACTTGGAACCATATAAAAGCTTTCCAAAAATAAGTGGTATCTGTTTTCGGACGATGCCTGGACCGTTGTCTTGTACACTGACAGCAAACCGATTGCCTGCCTCATTAGCCTGATCAATACGGACCCAGATCTCTGGAAGAATTCCTGCTTCTTCACATGCATCGAGTGAATTATCGACAGCTTCTTTCACACTCGTGAGAAGTGCTTTTCTGGGTGAGTCAAACCCGAGTAGGTGGCGGTTCTTTGCAAAGAATTCGCTGACTGAAATATCTCGTTGTCCAGTTGCCAGTTTCTGTGCCGTGGCACGTCGCTTGGTTCGTGGCCGTTTTACCTCTGCCGGAGGTGCCGAAGGCCGGGGAGAATCTTCACCGGAAGATGAATGAGATTTCGTTTTTTTCTTTTTCTTAGTTCGTGTTGCAGAAGCGGTCATGGAACAAAAAAATTGGGGGATACGGCTGGGTGAAGTCCGGAATTCGGTGGTCCGGGCAAGTGAGGCAAAGTGTAGTGATATTTCCTATTGAAAATCCAACCATGCCGATAGGTCTGCCGGGGCAGACTTTATCCGTGGGGTGATTGGAATGGCTTCGCAGGGGCTCCAATCGTGCCGCTGGGGCGGGTATGCCGAAGATTTCCGGGAGAATCCCTCCTTTAAAGGAAATGTGATGGATTATGGGGAAGTGCCACGGAGGGCCGTCCTATGATTCCTGGAGGGATTGGATTTTGGGTGTGAAGGGACTGATGCAGGCTTGAAATCGTATGAATTGAGAGCTTCCACGGAGAAATAAAAAATGAGTGTACGACTCGCCATCATGACTTGTGTTGTCATATCAATGGGATTGTTCTCGCAGGTGTCTTCTGCCAACCCGATTAATGGAGGCGTTGAGGCTCCGACGCCAGATGTCTTTTCAAATTATTACTATCCACCAATACCTCCCGGGCCATATCCCGGCGTAGGAGCACAGCTCTACGTTGCACCACAACCTGTACCAGCTCGTGTTGGTCATACATGGGTCACATATCCGCCCTTTATGCCGCATGAGTTTCTCTATCAGCACAAACGGCGGTACGTTCGCTGCTCTGGCGCGATGGGAATGCGAAACGACACCCGCGCCTACTGGTGGTAGGCAGAAGATTACAAATTCATTTTTTTAAAAACAGCAAGGAAAGAAGCTGACTTATGAAGGCCTCCCGATTCTCACTATTCAGTTATGTAATCATTGCCGGAATAGTTGCTATTACTTTTTCACAAGCGGTTATGGCTGGAGGTCATCGAGCAACAGAAAAACGATATTTCTTGAGAGGACGAAATAAGAGCTGGCATAGTGGCTGGTACAA
>PKCL01000316.1 GCA_002862165.1 Planctomycetaceae bacterium | reverse complement strand
TGATAATGTCTTCACTGACATTTCATGAGTCTTTTGTGAAGTATGGAAGAAGTCTGCCGGGCAAGGTCTTGAGCAGAGGTCCCATTCCTTTGTTGTGCGACGTTACGACAGTTACCACATCGTACTGAGGGAATATGAAGATGAATTGTCCGCCAGCCCCTCGGCATGTGATGCATCTCGTTTCTATGTTGCCAACATTGGCGTCATGTTGCCAGAAAAAGAAGCCGTACGAGTTTGTGTCTGATGGAGCGCATAACGGGCTGGTAGCACGCTCCATAAATTCAGCGGGAATAATCTGTGTGCCGTTGAGTCGTCCTTTATCCAAGACAAGATGTCCCCACTTCATCATATCTCGAGAACACATGCTGCTTCCCGCGGCACTCTTTGGGAGGCCACTTATATCGCTCGACCACTCATACTGCTTGATCTGTAATTTCTGAAGAAGTTCTTTTTGCAGGAAGCCTCGTGCTGAGCCAGGCACGACGGTTGCAAGAACCTGCATGGTAATGGCTGGATCAGTACCCTGATATTTATATTCACGAGGTGCAGGTGCAATTGGTGCTGTTCGCTCAAAGAAAAACTGAACCTGTCGTTGCAACGCTGCCTTTTTTGTGTCCGATCTAAGTTGCCGAAGGGCTGCTTGTGGAATCCGAATGCCCGATCGCATGGTCATTACGTCAGCCAGTGTAATTGCTGCAGCACCTTTGGCGAATTGTGATGGGTCGAGTTCTTCAAGGAAGTCGCAGACCGGTCGTTCGAGGTCGTCCATAGTGAGCAGTCCACACTGAATCGCTCGCCCGACAGCAAGAGCCGTATACGACTTTGTGATAGACATTTGATAGTGCGGGTAATTGATGCGTCCTCGGCGGTAGTACGATTCGAAGAGCAGTTTGCCGTGGTATGAGATCAGTAGGCTGTCAACTTCTCCGTGCGTGCCAGCAGCAACTTCATCAGCAAATGCAAGGACCGGTTTAACGGCGCCGCCATCTTTTCCAAGCGTGCCGGTTGCCAGGCCCTCACCTGTTGGCTCTGGACTTGTGTCAAAAAATGCAGCAGGCAAGTCTGTGAGATTTTTCTCCTCGGCATATGATGCCTCGGCGAGTTCAGCTTGTGTTGCCTGTGGTGGATTGAGTTCAACGCCGTTCACTGGCACTGACGTCAGGCCCAAAAAAATAACTGGAAAGAAAATGGGGCTGCGGAGAAAAGTTGTGAACGAATGCATGAAGGGCCTTTCAGTTTTGTAGAAAGTTTGTGTTTGTGAAATTATGGTGATGCTGGTGATGGTGATGGCACTGGGTGGTGGTAGGATTGTGGTTTTGCAAAGTCGGGGCGTTTTGGTCCGATGCGTGGGTTCCATCCGGAATTGTTCGGGGGCATCTGTTCCTGCCATCTTTGCAACTCGCTGCGAAGACGATCTGCAATCTCAGGATGCGATGCGATGAGGTCTGTGCTCTCATTCGTGTCTGTCGCGAGGTCAAACAACTGATAGCTCTTTCCACTATCGCTCGTGAGTAATTTGTAATCGAGGTCACGAATTGCCCTCCGGGGCCCCCAACTCCAGTACAGTTTTTCATGTGGACGTCGGTTGGTGGCTGACTTCTGACAGACGAACGGTAAAAGATTGACGCCATCAAGATTCCATTGCGGTGGTACGGTGCCGCCGGCTGCGGCAACCGCTGTGGGAAGAATGTCAAGTGAACTCACGGGAAAGTTGTACATGCTTGCCTCAGGAATGACGCCCTGCCATTGCATGCAGAAGGGAACACGAATGCCCCCTTCCCAGATTGTTCCTTTTTTACCGCGGAGTGGCGTGTTGGGCGATTGGTCGTGGCCGCCGTTATCACTGAGGAAAATGATGAGCGTCTGTTTTTGAAGACGATGGTTTCGTACGCACTGAAGTATCTTGCCAACATTCTGATCAAGAGCGTGGAGCATGGCTTTGACAAGCCGACGCTTCTGGTCCGGCTCATCGTGGAATCGTTGCACAAGACGTTGCGGCGCCTGAAACGGTCCATGAATTGCATTAAAGGGGACATAGCAGAGGAACGGCTTTTGTTTGTTGGCATCAATAAACCTCACAGCAGCATCACCGATGCTGTCAGTAAGGTAATCGGATTCACCTGAAGGAATCACGCCGTTGTCAATGAGTTCAGTTCGAGGTGTATTCTGACGAGACTGTGATTTCTGGAGAGGGGTCCGGTTTTGGAAAATAGGATTATGAGACCGATTCAGTTCCGCAAGGTAATTCGAGGCACCATTGTTAAAACCAAAGAATCGATCCCAGCGTGAGAACGCCATTTGTTCTTCATCGATGCCGTCATGCGTTTTGCCAAAAAGCCCCGTTGAATAACCGAGTGCCTCGAGCCGGTCTGAAAGAATTGGCTCTGTTGGTGGAATGCCAATATGCGAGGCTTCCTTTCGTTGATAGGGCCCAAGATTGTCACCAAATCCGAAACGCTGCTGGTAGCGGCCTGTGAGCAAACCGGCGCGAGATGGCGCACACACGGGGCATGTGACGTAGCCATCAGTAAACTGGACGCCGTTGTTGGCAATTGAGTCAATGTGTGGCGTCGGAACATCGCCGCCTTGATATCCCACATCTCCATAGCCGAGGTCATCAACAAAAAAGAGAATGATATTTGGCGAAGTCGCACCGGCACTACCACCACCGCAGCACAAGAGGATGGCGACAAAGAGACAGGAGTATCGATGCACGGGAAATTTTCGAGCAGACAGAAAAAAACGGCAAAAGTCTGCAATCTGATTCAGTCCAGTGACAAAGAAACAAGACTCGTGGATAGCAGGATGATTCTGTGGTCGATACACTTGGAAATCACTTCATGGTTTTGTGGCTACAGGCTTCGGCTGTGTCAGGAATTCGGTAAAGCCAGTCATTATGGAGAGTACGAGTTCAGAATATAATAGGTACGTGTGATAGGTAGCTGAGGTATGTTGAGTGTACAAAATGGATGTCATTGAAATTGCTCGGAATATAAAATGAACGGCATGAAACAAGCAGGCTTTCGTTTTTCTGGTCGCTTTTGGTGTGTGGTCGTTATCACGCTTGCTTGCGTTGAAGGCCTTTTGGGAAGCAACGCAGTTTCGGCTCCACCAAACATTGTCTTTCTTTTTAGTGACGACCATGCTCTTCGAACTCTGAGCGCGTATGGCAGTGGGCTGAACCAGACGCCTCAGATAGACAGAGTTGCTCTTGAGGGAGCGA
>PKCL01000343.1 GCA_002862165.1 Planctomycetaceae bacterium | reverse complement strand
TGCTTCAAAGACAACAATGGTTTGGATCTTGGGCACCTTGGAACTCATCTTGATCTTAAAGAAACGTCACTTTTAAGTCTTGAAGATGAATGGCTTGATATCTGTGTAAGCCTTGAATGTGGTGTTGCAAGTAACGGTGGGCATGCTGGCTTCTGGACATTCCCAATCGAATCTGTGAGTCAATCAGAAGGTGGTTTTGAGGGTATCCATCAGTCGGTCGTCGTCATGCCTCACTGGATCATCACGCCGGACGCAAACGGATGCTGGGACGTTCTTATTCGAGTGTCAGTTGCGGATCATATAACTACTCCATAATGACTCAATCCGACTCGACAACTACTTCTTGAGGCGTCCGCATACGATTTGAATCGTATGGCTACATCGGTATATGGAGGTGTGCAGACTTTTTGAACCAATCCACGTATGGTTCAATAGTGGATGCTTCGTAACCGAGCCAACAAATCAGGATTTGTGGAAGTCTTCTTTGTAATTCTTCGCGTGCCTGCCGTGCGATGACAAAAGAACTGTCTGGCATTTGAGGATTATCGGAATGACACGCTTCTGTCTGAGAAAGCACAACGGCTGCAACCGTTAAACCTACCGATTCGGCTGCAGTCACAGCCATCAATGTACGACCGATCGCCCCAAGATGACTCCTGTCAACAAGAACGATCGGCACTTGAAACTCTCGGGCCAGATCAACATTGAGTGTCTGATGGCTGAGCGGTGAAAACAGCCCGCCTGCACCCTCAATAAGAACGAACTTCGATGACCCATGTGGAGACAGCCCTTTGCGTAAGAGACCTTCATCAATCTGTTTCTCCTCAGCAGCAGCAGCCTGTTCCGGTGCAACGGCAAGTTGAAATGCTTGAGGACAAACATCTTCACGGTTCCCTGATTTTTCGGTTGCCTGCCACAGTCGTTCGATATCTGAAAGACCACCCTGAATACCACTGGCAACCGGTTTATATGCTCGGCAATCTATTCGCTGGCCAATGCACTGTTTTAAAATCGATACGGCAACTGCTGTCTTCCCAACATTCGTATCGGTACCAGTAATAAAAAGGCCTTGTGTCATAACGTTGTATCTTCAGCCCTAACCACCGCAAATCAATATGGACTCTTGCCCGTACGGGAAACCCTTTCTAGGATACATTTTATTGAGACTTCATCTCAATAAAATGCTGAAGAGTTACTCTCGTGTATGTCAATCACGAGTGCGATTCAATTCGACATGTCACACAGGAATCAACTATGCGGTCACTCGCAACTGCAAATATTGGATCGACAACAAAGGTTGTAGATATCTCTGGTGACGACAATACCTCTCTGCGTTTGCTCGAAATGGGGCTTACACCCGGCGTTGAGGTCACCATTGTTGGTGCTGCACCATTAGGTGACCCGGTGGAATTGGAACTACGAGGCTATCGCTTATCAATTCGACGCAATGAAGCCGCGCGGGTGGTTATTGCTACCTGAGCATCTGTATTTTTCCTGAGAAAATGTTTGGACCGATGATGTCTTCCACGAAGGCTCGAAATGAAACAGAACAACAGTCAGTTGGCACTGATATGAAACTGACTGTCGCCTTGCTTGGAAATCCAAATACTGGCAAGAGTACTCTTTTCTCAGCGATTGCTGGGATACCGACACGAATCGGAAACTACCCGGGAGTCACGGTTGAAGAAAAAGTTGGTACGTTTTTACATCGCAGTCATACCATTGATCTTATTGATCTGCCGGGTGCCTATAGCCTGAAGGCAAAAAGCCCAGATGAACAGGTTGCTGTTGATGTTCTTCATGGCAACATAGATGGCATAAAACAACCTGATTGCATTGTTGTGGTAGTTGATGCAACAAATCTTAGCCGTAACCTGTATCTTGTGAGTCAGGCACTCGCTGTAGGACAACCTGTTCTTGTCGCATTGACACTCTGCGACGTTGCAGAATCAAAAGGTATACATATTGATCGTAAGAAGCTTTCAGAGTTTCTTGGCTGTCCAGTACTGCGCCTTGTAGCACCTCGTCGAGACGGTATTGATCAGTTAGCCGATGCACTTATCGAATCACGTGATTGGTCAGGACAGGCGGTCCCTGAAGCATTAAGCGATTACTTATCTCAAATTGCAGAATCAGATCGACCTGTTGCCGCAGCTGATGCAATCGCCCGTTACAACTGGATTGATGATATCACCGAAGATGTACTTTCATTTTCTACCAAACACAGCCGGTCGCTCGGTGAACGTATTGATGCAGTACTCACACATCGCATCCTTGGAACTGTCGTCTTTGGCCTGACCATGCTCTCAATATTTAGTTCTATATTCTGGCTGGCAACGCCGCTCATGGACCTTGTTTCAAGTGGTGTTGAACTCCTTGCAGGATGGGCTGAATCAGCCATACCCGAAGGAATACTTCAGTCACTCGTTGTGAACGGCATCATTGCAGGAGTTGGCGGAGTTGTCATATTTTTGCCACAAATAGCTATTCTTTTTCTTTTTGTAGCCGTGCTCGAAGGCTGTGGGTATTTAGCTCGAGCAGCTTTCCTGATGGATCGGCTTCTTGTTGGGGTTGGCCTCTCTGGGAAATCTTTTATTCCACTTCTCTCGAGTTTTGCATGTGCCATTCCTGGCATTATGGCTGCCCGCACAATTGAGAATAAGCGCGACAGGCTCCTGACGATTCTTGTTGCACCGCTTATGAGCTGTTCAGCACGACTCCCAGTCTATTTACTTTTATGCAGTGCATTCGTGCCAAATATTGCCGTTGGGAATACCTGGTTTCGTTTACCCGCTGTTGTTCTCGCTTCAATGTATCTCATTGGTATTCTTGTTGCTGCAATTGTTGCTTTTGTTCTTTCTCGCACGATCTTTCGTGGACCGCCACAGCCATTTGTATTGGAGCTCCCGAGCTGGCGGTGGCCACAGCCAGCCGTTGTTGGTGAACGGGTCCGTGAAGCCGCTGTCTCTTTTCTCAAGAATGCTGGAACACTCATACTTGCTGTCAGCATTGTCGTATGGGCGCTTGGGAGCTTTCCGAAACCAGTCATCCAAGCTGGCGTTGACCCCGAATCAGCAGAGCAACAGGGAGAGGCTTTACGCCAGAGTTTTCTTGGGCAGGCAGGCCGTTTTATAGAACCAGTTGTGAAGCCACTTGGTTGGGACTGGCGCATTGGCTGTGCTGCAGTTGCAAGTTTCCCGGCTCGAGAAGTCGTCCTCGGAGTACTTG